>NZ_SWAW01000012.1:0-68851 GCF_005096345.1 Guyparkeria sp. SB14A
GAACGTGCTCAGCACTTACCCAGATGGCTGCATGACTACAATTGGCACCGGCAACATGGCAGCCTTGACCATAAACCGCCCATCAGCGTCCTTGGGTTACCCGAGGACAACCTCATGAGACTCCACATCTAGGGAACCTCTGCACGAATGCCATACCACTCTGGCCTGGCGAGCCGTTGTAAGAACAAGACGAGTCGTCGCCGGTACGCTCCGTGGCCACATCGAGGCGACGCAACGCGGAAAATGGCGGCTCGACAGGCCCCATAGGGCGCGCCTTGCATCTGGCCGGATCAAGGCACGCAGAGCGGCGTGCCATTCGTGCAGAGTTTCCCTACTAGCTACCCAGCGCCACGTCCAGCACCATCATCACGATGAACCCCCCGATCACGCCCAGCGTGGCGGCATCGGCGTGGCCGCTGCGCTGCGCCTCGGGGATCACCTCCTCGACCACCACGAAGATCATCGCCCCGGCGGCAAAGGCAAGCGCGTACGGCAGGATGGGCTGCCAGAACAGCACCGCGGCCGCGCCGATCACCCCCGCGATGGGTTCGACCACGCCGGACAGCTGCCCGTACCAGAAACTCTTTCTCCGGCTCATCCCCTCGCGGCGCAGCGGCATGGCAACCGCCATGCCCTCGGGGAAATTCTGGATACCAATGCCCACGGCCAGGGCAATCGCACCACCGAGGCTGGCCTGGTCAAGTCCGTGGGCGAGCGCGCCGAAGGCCACGCCGATCGCCAGCCCCTCCGGGATGTTGTGCAGGGTGATCGCCAGCACCAGCAGGGTCGTTCGCCGCCAGGTGGTGGGGACGCCTTCGGCCTCGTGCATGGGGGCGTTGAGGTGAAGGTGGGGCAGGATCCAGTCGGCTCCACGCAGGAACGCCGCCCCCAGCGCAAAGCCGACCGCCGCCGGAAACCACGCCGGCACGGCAAGCTCGCCCGCCATCTCGATGGACGGCGCCAGCAGCGACCAGAAACTGGCGGCAATCATCACCCCCCCGGTGAAACCGAGCAGGATGTCGAGCAAACGCCGGTTTTCCCGGTCGGTAAAGAACACCGGCGAGGCGCCGGCCGCGGTCATGCCCCAGGTGAACAGCGTGGCGACCAGGGCCTGCATGATCGGCGAGGCGTTCAGAAAGGCCTGCCATGGCGCGAGAAGCCAGTCGATCACACCGTCTGCCCTGCATTGGTTTCACACCGGCATTCGCCGCGCATCCGATCCCTCCCCTAGTTCGTCAACATCATAGCCGAGCAGCCCGACGCGTTACGACGACCGGCCACGCACGTGATCCCGCCTTGTCGTCTAAGCTATTGATGGTACTCGCCAAACCCACATGAAAGGAGGTGAGCCATGAGCAACGACATGCTGAAGGTCATCGAAGTGTTGGCCGAATCCGAGCAGTCCTGGGAAGACGCCGCCAACCAGGCGATCGCCAAGGCCAGCCGCAGCATCCACGGCATCAAGTCGATCTACATCAAGGACTTCGAGGCCAAGGTTGAGGACAACCGCATCACCAGGTACCGGATCAACGCCAAGATCACCTTCGAGCTCGACTGAGCGAAAAGGCGAAGCGAAAGGACCGACCGGCCCTGCGCACTGGGGGCCGGTTTTTTCGTGCGTCGATCAGGCCCTCCACCGCCCTACTGTTCGGCGGCCACCTTGTCGGTGCGCGCGGCCATGATGAAATCGTTGCGGTGCAGGCCGCGGATCTTGTGGCTCCACCACGTGACGGTCACCCGGCCCCACTCGGTCAGCAACGCGGGATGGTGTCCCTCCGACTCGGCGATCTCGCCCACCGCGTTGGTAAACGCCAGGGCGCTCGCAAAGTCGTCGAAACGGAACACGCGCTCGAGCTGCCGTACCCCGTCGCGTGTGACCACCTGCCAGTCATCCCGCAACTCCTTCTGCAACGAGGCGATCTCGTTGTCGTCCAGGGTGGGCGCATCGGCCCGACAGGCCTCGCAGTGGTTCGCTGCCAGTTCGCTCATGCGTTTCTTACCTCGTCGACGTCGAAACTCGGGACGCGCCGCCCAATTCGGGGCGGCAACAACGTCACCGGACTGTAGGCAACGGCAGTGCCCTCGTCCATCGCTGTCCTTATTCGACACGGCGTGTTAGTTTGTATAGCTATCTAAACAATTGCGGCACGACGCGGCCACTCATTCCCTTCGTTGGCCCCAGTGATATTGAAGTCGTGCCGCTCTCCGTACACCGAGGTGCACGATGACCGAAACACAACACCACCATCGGCTGGGCCTGATCCTGATGGCCCTCGCCGTCCTGACCATCCCGATGTCGGACACCATCGCCAAGTGGCTCTCGGCCGAGCTGTCGGTCGGCGAGATCGCCTGGCTGCGATTCGTGTTCCAGACCCTTTTCCTGCTGCCGTTCCTCGCCATCTATCGGGCCGGCGGTCGCCTTCGGGCCCTCCATCTACTGCTCGGCACATTGATTGCCGCCTCGATCCTGTTTCTGTTCTGGGGGCTGGCCCACCTGCCGCTTGCCAACAACATCGCGTTGTTCTTTGTCGAGCCGTTGATCCTGGTCATCTTCTCCGCCCTGTTCCTGGGCGAGCGCATCACCATTCGGCGCTGGATCGGGGTACTGGGCGGACTGGCCGGTGCCGTGGTCATCCTGCGTCCGAACTGGAGCGCCTACGGGCTGGCCTCCCTGCTCCCCATCGCGGCGGCGGCCTGCTATGCGGGCTATCTGACCGCCACCCGCGCCTGGGCCAGCGCCCCTCGCCCGCGGGATGCCCTGGTGCTGCAATTCTGGGTGGGCGCGGCCGCATCAGCGATCATGCTGGGCTTCATCCTGTTCGGCCAGGGCTTCGACTGGTCGCTCACCCATTGGGCGATGCCCAGCCCCTCACAATGGGTCTGGCTGGCCACCGCCGGCGTGCTCGCGGCCTTTGCCCACGTGCTGATCGCGATGGCCTTCGCCCGCAGCGACGCCAGCCTGCTCGCGCCGCTGCAGTACCTCGAGATCTTCGGCGCCACCCTGCTCGGCTGGCTGATCTTCAGTGAATGGCCGGATGCCTTCACGATCCTCGGCGGCCTGATCATCGTTGCCGCGGGCCTGGTGGTGATCCGCGAGCGGCCGGTCGAGGCGCACCCCTGACCGCCCCACCAGACACGCGCAGGAAAGCCGTTGCGCAGACCAAAAAAATCCCGCCAGATGGCGGGATTGTCGTATTGAGTTGAGGGACCGCCCGTATCAGGCGCTTTCCATGTCCTCGCTGTACTTGCCGAGGCTCGCCAGGCCGTTGTACTTCGCCCGCGTCAAGGCGCGCTGCTGTGCCTCGGCCACGTTGCCCGGCTCGCCCTTCCAGTAGTTGAGCGCCGGGCCCTGGATGGCTCTGGCATAGGAGAAGGTCAGCGGCCACGGCAGGCGATCGCCGTGGCGGGTGTGCATGGCGTTCAGGTGCGCGGTGGATTCCTCGACGCCCTGACCACCGGAGAGGAACACCACGCCACCGAGTGCGGCCGGCACGGTGCGACGCAGGGTCTCGACGGTGCGATCGGCCACCTCGTCGACGCCGGCACGGTTCGAGGCGCCCTTGCCCGAGATCACCATGCTGGTCTTGAGGATCACGCCCTCGAGCATGACGTTCTGGTGATAGAGCTGGCGGAAGACCTCATTGAGCTCCTCCTCGGTGACCCGCTCGCAGGTGGTGATGTCGTGATCGCCGTCGATCAGCACCTCGGGCTCGATGATCGGCACCACCCCCGCCTCCTGGCACAGCGCAGCGTAGCGCGCCAGGGCGTGGGCGTTGGCCTCGATGCAGCCACGGGTCGGCAGGCCCTTCGCCGTGTCGATCGCGATCACCGCACGCCACTTGGCAAAGCGCGCGCCCATCTCGTAGTACTCGGCGAGGCGCTCGCGCAGCCCGTCGAGGCCCTCGGTGACCTTCTCGCCGTCCGAACCGGCGAGCGGCTTGGCACCGGTGTCAACCTTGATGCCGACCACTTGGCCTCGCTCGCGCATCACGTCGATGAAGGACTTGCCGTCCGCCGTGGACTGGCGAATCGTCTCGTCGTAGAGGATCGCCCCGCTGACGTATTCCTCGAGGTTCGGCGTGGTCAGCAGCAGCTCGCGGTACTCTCGCCGCTTCTGCTCGGTGGGCTCGATGCCGACGGCCTCGAAGCGCTTGTTGCAGGTGCCGTTGCTTTCGTCGATGGCCAGTATGCCCTTGCCGGGGGCGACCATCGCCTTGGCTGTCTGGATCAACTCGTCGGCCTTCTCGGGACGATACATGGTCATGCGCGAACTCCTTGATTCCGTGAATGAAATCGTGTCGTGAAAAGTGACCGCCCTAGGGAAACTCTTCACGATTCGATGGCATCTCTGGCTTGCGGGTTTGTCCGCAATCAAGGCACCGGACCGAAGACGGGCTCGTTGCCCGTCGAGGGACGGTAACGCCGAGTGCGAACAAACCCGCGAGCCCCGTCCGGGCGGGCCTCCAAGGGCCCATCTGCGGCGTTGCAGCCCTTGTAAAGGGCCACGGCCCTTCACGGCGGACTGCGCCTTGCATCTGGGCCCTTGGAGGTCCCGCAGAGACGTCATCGAATCGTGAAGAGTTTCCCGAGACAATAGCCCCTCGCGGGCCGGTTTTTCAATCCGGCACGCGCCACGCGCCACGCGCCACCTTAGAGGTACGCACCGCCCCCGCCGATCGCGATGCTCACCAGACCCAGCCACATGATGATGTGCACCAGCCGGCGGATCCGCGGGATCATCTCCCCGGCACGCGACCAGTCCTCGGCGGCCACGGCCAGGTGCAGTTGCCGGTACGGCCCGAAGGCGAGCACCACGAAGGCGATGATGGTCAGCCAGCCGAACAGCTGCATGCCGTGCAGGTAGCCCGGCGAGGCAAACCCGCCGAAGCTGGAGAACAGCAGGCCGTAGCCGCTGATCAACAGGGCGGCGATCAGCACCCACACCCAGCGGAAGAAACGAGTGAACACCCGATCCCAGAGCGAGACCCGCTCGGGGCCGGAGAGAAAGCCCACCGACGGGCGCAGAATCACGTAGGCGTAGAACACGCCGCCGATCCAAAGGACCGCGGCCAACAGATGGATTACCTTGAGCAAACCGGTCATGTCGTCATTCCTCTGCGTTTATGGGGTCGTGTCAGGTGTTGGCCTGTCGTGACCGACGGACGGTCTCGTAGGCGTTCTGGATTTCCTGGCTGCGCTCCTTGGCGAGCTCCACCATCGAGTCGGGCAGCCCCTTGGCGATCAGCTTGTCCGGGTGATGCTCGCTCATCAACTTCCGATAGGCACGCTTGACCTCGGCGTCGGTCGCCGAGCGCGTCACGCCTAGCGCCTGGTAGGCGTTTTCCAGCGCCGCGGCCGTGGTCGGCGCCCCCGGGCCACGCTGGTAATGTCCGGCCAACAGTGCCTCGAGCCGGGAGAAGTCCGCATCCGAGACGCCGAGGGCGTGGGCGATGCGCAACAAAGCCTCGCGCTCGGCCGGCGCGATCTGACCGTCGGCGAACGCCGCCTGGATCTGGATTTCCAGGAACACGCGCAGCAGCGTCGGCTGGCTGCCACAAACGCGCACGAAGCGACGGATGCTCTCGTCGGGGTCGAAGTCACGCGCCTTGCCGCGGTTGAACGCCTCGATCGCCCGCTTGCGACGCCCCTTGGTCAGGCGCATCTGCGTCATGATTTGCTCGGCGGCACGAATCTCCGCCTGCGTGACCTGGCCGTCGGCCTTGCAGACGTGACCGAGCACCGTGAAGGTGGTCTCGAAGAAGGTCTGTTGCACCTCGAGCAGTCGCCCGCCGACGCGCTTGATCCGGCCGACGAAACGATCGAGAAAGTGCCCCAGCAACAGCCCGATGCCTGCGCCAATCCACCCGAAGATCCAGTAGCCGATGCCGGCCCCCGCCAGCTTTCCAATCCAGGACATGCGTCATCCCATTAGTGAACCGAACGTGCAGTGTGCCAAAAACGAGTGCGCCTGGTCCTGCCACCGCCCAGGTTCCGACGTCCCGCTGACATGCCACCCCCGCCCGGCGGGGCGGATCGATGCCCGAATCCCATCCCAACCGTCCCGCGAGACAGGTACACTCGGGCGGGTCCATCCACCCCGGATCCACACGGCCCGCGACCCGCGTCGCGCTCAACAGGGAGACTGCCGCCATGGGAACTGAAACCTGGATCGTGATCGGCATCGTGGCGATCGCCGTCGTCTACGTCATCCACGTCTACAACAAGCTGACCTCGTACCAGACCCAGTACGAGAACGGTTTCGCCCAGATCGAAACCCAGCTCAAGCGCCGCCACGACCTGATTCCCAACCTGGTCAACACGGCCAAGGGCTACCTCGAGCACGAGGCCTCGGTACTCACGGAGGTGACCGAGGCGCGCGCCGCGGCCGAGAAGGCCGTCGAGGCCGCGCATGACCGCCCGGGCAACCCGGAGACCATGGACCTGCTCTCCCGGGCCGAATCCGCGCTCAACAGCGGTCTGGGCCGCTTGAACGCCACCTTCGAGGCCTACCCGGATCTCAAGGCCGACGCCAACATGCGCCAGCTCTCCGAGGAACTGGCCACCACGGAAAACCGGGTCGCCTACGCCCGCCAGGCCTACAACGACCTGGTGCAGAAGTACAACGAGTATCGCCGCTCCTTCCCGCCGGTGATGATCGGCAAGCTGGTCGGCCACGGCCAAGACGCCCGGTTGCTCGAGTTCGAGGACAGCGAGGCCATCCAGAAGGCCCCTGAGGTCAGCTTCTGAGTCGACCGACGATGGATTTTCGCGAACAACAGGACCTGGCGCGGCGACAGACACGGATACTCGTGGGACTGTACGTGCTCCTGCTGATCGTCGCGGCGGCGGCCGTGGGCGGGCTGGTCTGGCTCGCCCTGACACTCGGCGAGCAGGCCCAGGCCAACCAGCCGGGTGCCGTATCCAGCCTGCCGACCGACGCCACGTGGCAGGCCGTCGCCTGGGCGGCCGGCCTGACTGGCGGCGGCATCCTCCTGGTCACCCTGTTTCGGTGGTTCACGCGCTCGGACGGCGCCAAGGTCGCCCAGTCGCTCGGCGGGCGAGAGCTCACCGGCGCGGGCGAAACCAATCTCAGCCCGGCCGAACGCCAGTACCTGAACGTGGTCGACGAGATGGCGATCGCGGCCGCCCTGCCCCGGCCGCGCGTGTTCGTGCTCGACCGTGAGGCCGGGATCAATGCCTTCGCCGCCGGCACGAAACCGGAGAACGCCGCCGTGGCCGTGACCCAGGGCGCGCTGGACAACCTGAGTCGTGACGAGCTGGCCGGGGTGGTCGCCCACGAGTTCGGCCACATCGCCAATAGCGACATCAAGCTCTCCGTGCGCGTGGCGGCGATGGTGTTCGGCTTTACCTTTCTGTTCTTCGTCGCCCGCTGGTGGTTCCACGTCGGCGTGGGCCCGGGCCGGCGGGACGCCCGCCTGCGCATCGCCATGCTGGTGGGCGCGGCGGCCATCGCGCTGGTGGGGCTGCTGACCGTGTTCTTCGGTCGCATCCTGCAAGCGGCCGTCAGCCGCCAGCGCGAGTTCCTCGCGGATGCCTCCGCCGTGCAGTTCACCCGCTATCCCGACGGCCTGAAAAGCGCCTTCGAGAAACTCAAGGGCGGCGCCTCCTCCCGGGTGGAGTCCGACGCCGCCGCGGAGATGAACCACGCCTTCCTGTTCCGCGCCGGCGGCGCCCGCCTGTTCGACACCCACCCGCCGCTCGACGAACGGATTCGGCGGCTGGAAGGCCAGCCGTCGCCGTAGGAGCGGCTGTTGGCCGCGAAACGCACAGGTGGCAACATCAAGCTATCGCGCCTGAAGGCGCTCCTACGGGGCACGATGGCTTGGCGGTCGTCGCCGTTCTCAGTGGATCGGTTCGTGGGTGAACTCGATCACGGCGCGGGCGTCATCCGCTGCCTGGGCAAAGGCATCGGCGCCGGTACCGCTGTAGGTCGAACCACCGAACACGGCATCCATGATCGATTCGGTCCGCTCCACGAAGACGCCGTCGCCGTCCGGGTCGGTCAGGTAGGTCACGCTGCCGCCGTGAATCGCGGTTCGATCATAGGCGAACCCGGATAGATCGTAATAGCCGTCCTCGGCATTGTTGATACCGAGAATGGTGTTGAGGTAGACCACCGTATCGACCGTGATCGCTTTCGTCTTGGACGCGGCGCCCCCCAGGAACGCGGCGGCCTCCTGCAACGTCCAGCTGCCCTCGGTGAGCGCGGCCCGGTACAGCGACAGGTTCGCCAGCGGCGAGTCGATGGTCAGTTCATTGCCATCGGCATCCACCACCAGGAACCGACCGGCGGCATCGGTCTCGATCTCGCCATCGGCATCCAGCGACAGCGTGCGTAGCGCCTCCTCGAACGCGTGGTCCAGCACGGATGGCGGGGCACGGCCGACGTTTAGCCGCTCGAACTCCACTTCCTGCAACGCGTTCTCGTCGACCACCTCGGTAAAGCCTTCCGCCTCGGGGTCGTCGGAGGCGTAGGGGATCACGTTGCCGTCGGCATCCACGAACTGCACCCGCCCCAGGTTGTCCAGCTCGGGCGAGCCGTCGGGTTCCCGCAGGATCACGTAGAGATCCCCGTACAGGCTGCCCTTGCCCGCCGAACCGCCTTGAATGCGATCGAGGCTGTCTCGCCCCTGGCCGCGGAACACGCTATCGACCAGGTGCTGACTTCCGGACCCGGCATGGCCGCCGCCCTTGCCCCCGGTGCCACCCTTGCCGCCCGGACCTTTCTTTCCATGGTCGCTGTCGGCGTGATCGTCCGTGTGGTCATCGGTGTGCGTCGTGCCGGTATCGTGGCCGCCGCCGGACGAATGCCCGCCACCGGCATGCCCCCCGGAATGACCGCCCTCGGCCGCCTGAACGGCCGGGACGGCGGTAAACGGCGCGGCAGGCCCCCTGTCGATGAACATCGACCCCGAAACCAGCCCGGCGACGGCCAGGCTGGCAAACAACGGTCGATACGTGGTCTTGACCGAATTCGTGATCGTCATTTGAATCCCCTCGGGATTACCCGTTTGTGCTGATTGCTCGTCTTTCTTGAGAGCAATGGCGAAAAAAGACCCCCGGTGTACGGGGGTCTTCAAGATGGCTACCAGCCATTCCACCTCACCAGGCGAATCAGTGAATCGGTTCGTGGATGAACTCGATGACCTGCACGGCGTCGTCCGTGGACAAGGCGTAGCCCGTGGCGCCCTCGCCAGTGGCGGCTTCGCCATCGAACACGGCATCGACCAGCGGCTCGGTGACCGTGATGTAGGTCCCGTCACCTTCCGGATCGGTCAGGTAGCTCACCATGACACCGTCATACGCCTCGAGGCGATCGTAGGTGAAGCTCGCCAGGTCGACCCAATCCATGGTGGTGGCGCCCGTGTCCGGATCCGTGACCTCCTGGTTCAGGCCGAGGATGGTGTTCAGGTAGACCACCATGTCGAGCGTCACGTTGCCGAACTTGCTCGCCGCGGCGGCCAGCAGGGAGTCGGTCTGGTCCAGGGTGAACGTCTCGTTGCCATCGATGTCGTCGTTCAGGCGGATAATCGCGTCCTGGTAGAGCGCCAGGTTCTCGAGCGGGGAGTCGATGGTGTAAACCACACCGTCAGCGTCCTCGATCACGATGCGACCGGCCGCGTCGAACTCGAACACACCATCGGCATCCAGCGCGATCGTCTCGAGTGCCGTGTCAAGCGAGTGGCTCAGCACCGCCTGCGGAGACCGGGCGAGGTTCAGGCGGTCAAACGCGACTTCCTGAAGCAGAGACTCGTCGGCCACCTCCGTGAAGCCCTCGTCTTCCGGATCATCGGAGAGGTACGGAATCACGTTGCCCTCGGCATCGAGGAGTTGCACGCGGCCTTCGTCATCCAGAATCGGCGCCCCCGTGAGCGGGTCGCGCAGGACGACGTACAGATCCCCGTACAAGTCACCCATGCGGTCACCGGCGTTCGGGTTGCCTCCACCCATGTCCGTGCTCGGACCATCGCCTTCCGGCGGCCCCTTGTCGTCCGGGCGACCACTTCCACCGACGGCATCACGACCGCCAGCCCCCTGACCACGCAGCACGTCGTTGACATCCATGCTCTGCTGGCCACCGGAGATACCCCCGGCGCCACCGATGCCACCCTGACCTTTCATGGCGCCACCGGCACCCTGGCCACCCTGACCGTGGTCGGAAGCCGCATGAACCGACGAGATCGGCATGAGGTTGTGCGTGTAGGTGTTACCGACCAGCATCGGCACTGCCAACACACCGGCCGCCACCAGGCTCGCGGTCAGGCGTTTGCGGTTGGTATTAAAAAGCGATTTCGTGTTCATGAGGGAGCCTCCTTTCTCAGCTTTCCCAATTCACTCATATGCCCATAAACTTCTTGTGACAAGGTGGCAAGCCCATCAAATTTTACAGACCAGACCAACACGGATTTATCAAACCAACTACCGAATAAATCCACAGAAAAACAGTCGGTTACCTGATCGCGCGACTGGCGCCATTTGGGCCCTCCACCGCCGTTTTCACCTGAGGACTCAGCGCCCAACATCCCCCGGAAATACGAAACCCCGCTCGACGGCGGGGTTATTTTTGCGCGGTCAAATGGAACCGCCCCAGGGCGGAAACGGGCTAGAAACGGAAGCCTACCCCGAGCCGGAACTGATCGATCTCGTTGTCCACTTTCACCGTGTCGGTATTGTCGTGGGTGGTCGCGAACCGGATGTCACCGTAGTCCGTGCGGTTGTAGTCCAGCCGCACGAAGGTGTTGGGCGTCAGCGGCAGCTCGGCACCCAGGCCGATGCGCGTGCCGATCTCGCTGACATCGCGATTGATGTCGTTGTCCGGGTTCTCGCCCTTGCGATAGCGATAGTTGAAC
This sequence comes from Guyparkeria sp. SB14A, assembly GCF_005096345.1. Classification (NCBI taxonomy): domain Bacteria; kingdom Pseudomonadati; phylum Pseudomonadota; class Gammaproteobacteria; order Chromatiales; family Thioalkalibacteraceae; genus Guyparkeria; species Guyparkeria sp. SB14A. The sequence goes on from NZ_SWAW01000012.1 coordinate 10,872, forward strand.
TGGCTACGCGCCTTGCCCAGCCGGGCGTAGAGCAGCGTGCCGTTGTCCAGCTGGTAACCCAACCGCGCCGATAGCGCTTGGCCGCCCTTCTGCTCCACGGAAAAATCGCGACCGGTGGGTTCGCGTAGGTGCTCCCATTCCGCGCCGCTGTTCTCGACGTCCAGTTCCAGGCCGAGATAGATCCGATCCCACTGCCAGCCGTAACCGGTAAACACGCCGGTGCTTACGCCGTCGTTGCCAAAGCTGGCCTGCAGGCGAGAGCGGCCCGGGTTGGAGCCACCGTCGTTATGAATCGCATCGAGATCGGAGCGCAGCAGGGTGTGCCCGACCTGTGCACCGGCGTAGAAGCCACCAATATCGCCCTCCGTCGGATCAACCGGTGCGTAGTCCTGGGCGCCGAAGCGCCAACCCAGGCCGAGGCGGAACAGCCCTTCCCGGGTTTCGAACCGCTCCACGCCGTCGGGCGTGGTGTTGTAGACCACGTCGTAGCCATCGTAATCCGTGATGCTGTAACCCATGCGCCAGAACAGGTGCTTGCCCGCCGGCACGTCGACACCCACCCCGTAGCTGGTGCCGGTCTGGTCGTCCGACTCGTCCGCGGCGTTCTGCGGGGCGTCGTTGGCCTGGTAGAAGGTGTCGAACTCGCTACGGACCATGCCGAGCTGCCCGTAAAGCAGCGCCCCGTTGGCCAGCACTCGACCGCCGCGGAGACTCGCCCCCCAGCTGTCGTTCATGTCCAACGAAAAGGTGCGGCTGGTCGACTTGTCCTTGGCATGATCCCAGTCGGCACCGCTGCGGGCGCCCTCGATCTCGATACCGCCATACCAGTGGTTGGCGGTCGTCAGGCCCCAGCCGGCGAACAAGCCGGTGTTCCAGCCGTTGCCGACCATGGTGGCGGTATCGGTGCCTTGCTCGCCGCGCGGGCCGGTGGTGTCGGTAGCCATGCCACTCACCCCGGCCTGCGCACCGGCGTAGAAACCGCCGCCGAGTCCGGAACCGCGCGTGTCGGCCAACCCGGAGAACGTGCCCGCAACGACCGCCGGCTCACGCACCGGGTAGAGCAATGCCTTCAAGCGCAGGTAGAACTGGTCACGCTGGTAGTTGCCGTCGAACAGGTCGCCGTTGAACTGATCCTGCTTTTCATTGAACGGGGCGCGGAAATCGGAGTCGCGCTGGAAGTGGCGGTAGTCGAACTGCAGCAGGAGGTTCCGGGTCAGCCGGTACTCGACACCCACCCCGGCACTGATCAGGTCGTCGGTGCGATCGACCTCCTGGTAGTCCACCTGACCGTAGGAGGCCAGCGCGGAGAGGGTCGTGCGGGGCGTCAAGCGGTGCTCGACACTGGCCTCGGCGCGGCTGTAGAGGTAGCCAGACGACACCACCGGCACCCCATCCTCGATCTGCCAGTAGGTGGTCTCCTCGAGAGACCGATCGATCGCACCGCGCAGGCGAGTGAATGGCGTGACCTGCCAGTTCACCTGCGCTCCGACGTCGGGCGTCGTGATCGAGGAAAAACGCGGGTCGTCATAATCCTGGTAAAGCAGGCCGCCGTATACCTCGCCGCTGACCCCCGAACCGGAATCGAAGGTGGCACCCACGGCAAGCCGTTGCCCATCCGAATCACGGCGGTAATCCAGGTCGTCGCGTGAATCCCGGTAACGGCGGGTCTCCGTCGAGGCCTGGACGAACGGCTGCACCCGGGGGGAGTGGAGGTAGGTCAGTCGCGCGCCGAGGGCGTAGATATCCCGGTCGCGGTCGTCATGGTTGATCGGTACACCGTCGACAGTGATACCGCTGTCGTAGTCGAGGCGCTGGGCGGTGCCGCCGAGGCGCAGCACGGTCCGGCCGATGCGCCGGGCGTAACCGCCGTGGGCATCCAGGCTGTCGTAGGTCACCGGCTCGATCCCGGCCGCGCCCTCCGGCGAGGTGCGATCCTCGTGCGTCCGGGTATAGCCCAGGCCACCGAAGACGTTCGACACCGTGTTGATGTCGTAGCGCCCATCGGCATTGAGCCAGAAGTCGTCGTAGTTCTCGTCGCTGTTGTCGCGGTAGCGCGCGAGGTCGGCCCCGGCGTTGAAGTTCAGCTCGTGGCTGTCCCAGTCCGAACGCACCGCCAGGCTGGGCGAGAGGATGCCGACAGTATCCGCGGTCTCGTCCTCGATCGGGCCCCGGGGGTCGTCCTTGTCGACCGGCACCGACCCGTTCACGCCGTAGATGTTGGTGTCGTACAGCGTGGTCACGGTCAGCTGGGGGAAGAACAGAAAACCGCCCAGGGCGTGGCCACTGGACGGCGTTTCACTCGACGCGTTTTCCGCTGCCGACGCACCGGGCTTGGCCGGTAGTGGAGCCGCGTCCTAGGCATAAACGGTCAGCGGACCGACGGACACCGCGCCGAGGGCGATGGCAATCGACCGGGAAAGGCGTGTGGACATGGCAGACCTCCTTCTGCGCAGGCGGTCGAGATGACGGATCCCTTCATGGATCACTCGCCTGTATGCCCACTTAGATACGCCTGATGAGGTGAAATGTCGATTAGGTTGTTAAGCAACCGTTGCAACGTCGCGACACGCGGACGATTCGGCCTTACACGATCTCCACGGGGGCGAGTCAATCGGCGCCGCCCCGTCCGGGCCCGGTGGCCAGCTGACGTGATGGCTCATCGAACCCGTGCATGACCCCCGATCAGCCGCGCACCAGCACGGCGCCGGGCGGCACGTGGTGTTGAAGATCGCGACAATTGCCCGGCGGCGGCTGGTCGCCCGGGCTGCGATCCGGGTACCAGATACGGCATTCGCCCGGTGGCGGCAGATGGCCGGCCGGGATGCTCACCGGGGTGAGCGAGGGATCACCGCCCGGGTGGATGATGACCGTGCGTTGATCGCCTCCCGGACCCGTCATGGCACAGCCGGCAAGGAACACCAACCCCGCAAGGATCGCCCCTCTGACGGCTAGGCGGCCGGTCACCACTCGATTCATGGTTTCGTCTCCCGGTTTTCGGCGCGGGCGAAGTACTCGCGCGTGATGGCGAACACGGTGCCCGACAGGGCGATCAACGCGATCAGGTTCGGGATGGCCATCAGGGCATTAAGGATGTCGGCCACCAGCCAGATCAGCTCGAGGTTGGCGATCGCCCCGATAAACAACGCCCCCACCCAGACGTAGCGGTATGGCTTGATCACCTTCACGCCGAACAGGTACTCGGCACTTCGCTCACCGTAGTAGCTCCAGGCCACGATGGTGGTGAAGGCGAACAGGACCAGCCCGCCGGTGACCACCCAGTTACCCCCGCCCAGGCTCTGGGCGAAGGCCGCCGAGGTGAGCGCCGCGCCGCTCTCGCCAGTCTCCCAGACACCGGAAAGCACGATCACCAGCGCGGTCATGGTGCAGATGATGATGGTGTCGATGAAGGTGCCCAGCATCGCGATGGTGCCCTGGCGGACCGGGTCGTTGGTCTGTGCCGCGGCGTGGGCGATCGGCGCCGAGCCCAGGCCCGCCTCGTTGGAGAAGATGCCGCGGGCGACCCCGAAGCGGATCGCCGCCCAGACGGCCGCCCCGGCGAACCCGCCGGTCGCCGCCGTGCCGGTAAAGGCGTCACTGACGATCTGCGCGAGGGCCGCCGGCACGTCGGTGATGTTCAGCAGGATGATCACCAGGGCAAAGCCGACGTAGAGAATCGCCATCGACGGCACCAGGTACTCGGCCAGGTGCGCGATGCGGCGGATGCCGCCGATGATCACCACGAACACCAGCGCGGCCAGCACCAGACCGGTGGCCCAGTCGGGAATGGCGAGGTTGGACTCGAGCACGTCGGCCACCGAGTTGGCCTGCACGGTGTTGCCGATGCCGAAGGCGGCGATCATGGCGAACAGGGCAAAGGCCGCGCCCAGCCATTTCCACTTCGCGCCCATGCCGTTCTTGATGTAGTACATCGGCCCGCCCACGTAGCGACCGCGCTCGTCGACCTCGCGATAGCGCACCGCCAGCACGGCCTCGGAATACTTGGTCGCCATGCCCACCAGCGCGGTCAGCCACATCCAGAAGATCGCGCCGGGCCCGCCCAGGGCGATCGCGGTGGCCACCCCGGCGATGTTGCCCGTGCCGATGGTCGCCGAGAGCGCCGTGGCCAGGGCCTGGAAGGGGGTGATGTCGCCCCGGTCGTCCTTGCCCGCGTGACGGCCACGGAACAGCTGGCGAAAGCCGTAGCCGATGCGACGGATCGGCATGCCGCGCAGCCCGGCGGTGAGATACACCCCCGTGCCGAGCAACAGGGCCAACATCACCGGCCCCCAGACGAATCCACTGATGCTGCCAAGAAACTCGGTCACTGCGTCCATCGTGTCTGCTCACTCCCTTTGGTGATTTCGCGTGGGTGGTTCGCGCGCAATAGCTGCAAACCCTAACCGGTTTTCCCGCCGATATGCCAGTGCGATGGGCACCTGACGCCCGTTTGACCGCTACCACGGTGTCGAGCGCATGCTAGTCTCGGTTGCATCGTCCCCACGGACTCGAGAGGCACTCATGGCCGACGCGCCTACCCGGCTGGAAGCCGATCAACTCTACCGCCCCTGCCCGGCGAGCTCGTTGCCGTTCGAGACGACCGCCGAGCTCGATCCGCCGGCCGCCCCGCCGGGCCAGGAGCGGGCGCTCGAGGCCCTGACCTTCGGCACCGAGATCGCTGACGGGGGCTTCAACCTCTATGCCCTCGGCGCGACCGGCAGCGGCAAGTACGCCGTGGTGCGCGACTTCCTCGAGCAGCGCGCGCGCCGGGATGCCCCGCCGCCGAGCTGGGCCTACGTGTACAACTTCGACGACCCGGACAAGCCCCGCCTGCTAAAACTGCCCGCCCGGGCCGGGCGCGACCTGCAAACGGAGCTGGACAACCTGGTCAACGAGTTCCGCACGGCCATTCCGGCGGTGTTCGAGAGCGACGAGTACCACAACCGCATCCAGGAACTGCGCGAAACCTACAAGCGCCGCCAGCACGAGGCCATCGCCGCGATCAGCAAGGAGGCCGAGGCGCGGCATATCGCGATGGTCAGCACCCCCAACGGTTTCACGCTGGGTCCCTATCGAGACGGAAGGATCCTCGACCCCGAGGCGTTCAGCGAGCTGCCCGAGGAAGAGCAGAAGGCCTGGCAGGCGGCCATCGACGAGCTCGAGGTCAAACTCAAACAGACGCTGCAGCAGATCCCGAAATGGCAGAAGGAGGCGCGCGAGCGCCTGCAGGCGCTTAACGAGGAGATGCTGCGCGTGGCGGTTGGTCAGCAACTGCAGGCCCTCGAGGAACGCTGGGCGCGCCTGCCCGACGTGACCCGGTTCATCGGCTCGATCCGGGACGACATCATCTCGCACGTCAACGACCTCGAGGACGACAGCAGCGCCGTTCCCGAGGAGATCCTCAACCAGTACCAGATCAACCTGATCGTCGATAACGCCGAGCTGCACGGCGCGCCGGTGATCTACGAGGACCTACCTACCCACGCACGCCTGATCGGGCGCATCGAGCACTACTTCCGGGAAGGCGCGCTGCTCACCGACTTCCGCCTGATCCGGGCCGGCGCCCTGCACCGGGCCAACGGTGGGTACCTGATCCTGCACGCCCGCCAGATCCTGATGCAGCCATTCGCCTGGGAAACGCTCAAGCGGGCGATCTACGGCAAGCAGGTCCGGATCGAGTCGCTGGAGCAGCTCTACGCGGTGTTCACCACGATCACGCTCGAGCCGGACCCGATCCCGCTCAACGTCAAGGTGGTGCTGATCGGCGACCGCCTGCTCTATTACCTGCTGGCCGAGTACGACCCGGATTTCGCCAAGCTGTTCAAGGTCCAGGCCGACTTCGAGGACACCCTGCCCCGCGCCGCCGAGAGCGAGATGGACTACGCCCGCACGCTGGCCGCGATCGCCCGACGGGACGGTCTCAAGCCGCTGGACCGGGGCGCTGTCGCCCGCAGCATCGAGCACGCCAGCCGCCTGGCCGACGATCGCGACAAGCTCGCCGCCGGGACCCGCCCGATGGCCGACCTGCTCGCGGAGGCCAACCACCTGGCCGGCACCAGTCACGCCAACCACATCGCCGGTCACCACGTCGAGATGGCCATCCGCCGCCAGGAGCAGCGCGCCGAGCGGCTGCGCGAGCGGGCGGTCGAGGCGATCCTGCGCGGCACGCTGAACGTGCCCAGCCAGGGCGAACGGGTCGGCGCGGTCAACGGGCTTGCCGTCAGCGAGCTGGGGGGATTCCGTTTCGGGCTGCCCACGCGCATCACCGCTACCGCCCGCCCGGGCCGCGGCCAGGTGGTCGACATCGAACGCGAGGCCAAGCTCGGCGGCAACATTCACGCCAAGGCGGTGATGATCCTCTCGCGCTATCTCGCCAGCCGCTACGCCCCGGATGGCGAGTTGTCCCTGTCGGCCAGCCTCGCCTTCGAACAGATGTACGGCTCGATCGACGGCGATTCGGCCTCGGTGGCCGAGGTCGCCGCCCTGGTCTCGGCGATCGCTCGGGTATCGATCCGCCAGTCATTCGCGGTGACCGGCTCGATCAACCAGCTCGGCGAGGTGCAGGCCATCGGTGGGGTCAACGAGAAGATCGAGGGCTTTTTCCGCATCTGCCGCGACCGAGGGCTCGATGGCTCGCACGGGGTGATTATCCCGGCGAGCAACCGGCCGCACCTGATGCTCGACCCGGAGGTGCGTAGCGCGGTCGGGGCCGGTCGCTTCGCCATCCACGCGATCGAGCACGTCGAGCAGGCCCTCGACTTACTCACCGGGCTGGAGCCGGGGGAACGCGATACACACGGCAACTTCCCGCCCGAGAGCCTCAATGGCCGCGTCGTCGAACGCCTCGCTCGCTTCGCCCGCGCCACGCGTCACGATCGCGGGCGGGATCGACACGAGCCTGACGGGGTCGGGCCGGGATGAGCGGCCCGCAGGTCCTGTTGCTGATCGACGCCTCGCCGACCAGCCGGGCCGCGCTGGCCAGTGCCGCCCGGCTGGCACGACAGCAGCACGGCGAACTGGTCGCGCTGTTCGTCGAGGACCAGGACCTGCACGCCTCGGCCGGCCACCCCTTCACCCGCGAGATCAGCGCGCTGTCGGGCGAGTCGCGCCCCTTCGACCGCGAGACCCTGCTCACGCGCCTGGCCCAGCAACGCCGCCAGATCGAGACGATGCTGGCCGAGCTCGACCACGATGCCCCGTTGCGCTGGCGCCTGGAGGTAATCACCGGTCCGGTGTTCGAGAGTGTCCGCGCCGCCGCCCAGACCGCCGACTGGGTGGTGATGGGCAAGACCGGCTGGTCGGCCGGCCACGGGGCACGACTGGGCTCGGTTGCCCGGCGCCTGCTGGAAAGCGGGTGTCGCCGGCTGCTGCTCTGGCAGGCGACCACCGAGAGCGAGATGAAACCGGTCCGGCGGATCGTCCGACCCGCCGCCCACCCGGTAGGCCGATCGACAACCGCCCGCACCCCACAACGGACCGAGGAGCGACGTGCGCCGGTTGTCGCCCTGCTGACCTCCCAATCGGCCGCCGAGACCGTGGTCCTCGCCGCGCACGCCATCGCCGTGGCCACCGACCGCCCCTGCCACCTGTTCATGCACCCGGGCATCGACCCGGCCACCCTGCCGTCGCTGGTTGCCTGGCGCCAGGAGGGCGAACCGCCGCTGGTCCTGGAGTTGATCGATGCCCCATCGGCCGATGTCGAATCGGCACCCGACCCAACCTTGCTGCGCACCCTGCAGCAAACCCGGGCGTCGGTGGTCGTCCTCGCCGCCGACGCCGGTGCGACGATTGGCCGACCGCTGGCCGACCTGATTGCCGACATCCACCACCCGGTAATCCTGGTCCCGTCTGCCCCGGTATAGGGCTCGTCGCGGCGCGCAAACGGGGCACCGACCGACAAGCCGCGTGGTAGCATCCCCTGCTGCCGACACGCGGCCTTGCCGCGTGAGTCAGTGACCAACACCCCCGGCCCATCACCGGCCCATCACCCGGATCGCAGGAGACCCCATGACGTCCAGCCAATCCCTCGCCCGCACCCTGGTTCTGCTCGCGGTCAGCGCCCTGCTGGCCGTGACGCTCAGCTCGCCGGCCGAGGCCAAGCGCTTCGGTGGCGGCAAGAGCTTCGGCTTCCAGGGCCAGAAGAGCTCGCAGACCACCACGCAGCGTCAGGCCACGACCGACCAGAAGGCCACCCGCAGCCCGGGCGCCGGCCTGGGCGGCATGTTCGCGGGGCTGGCCGCCGGCGGCCTGCTGGCGTGGATGTTCATGGGCGGTGCCTTCGAGGGGCTCCAGCCGATGGACTTCCTGCTGATCCTGTTGCTGGCCGTCGGCGCGTTTCTCCTGATCCGTCACCTGCGTGGCGGGGCCAACGGAATGGCGCGCGGCCGTCCTGCCTATGCCGGCGGCAACGACCCGGCGCCGACCGACGATTCACTCGCCCAGGCCCGGACCCGCAACGAGGCATTCGATCGTTCGAGCACGGGCACGCAAGGCGTGCGTCCGGGATCGCTGATGGACGAGTTCCGTTTCGGTGGATCGGGCGACTACCAGCCGCCCGCCTGGTTCGACGAGACCCGCTTTCTCGGCGCGGCGCGCACCCACTTCACCAACCTGCAGCTGGCATGGGACGCGAACCGCATGGACGAGATCCGCGAATTCGTCACGCCCGAGCTGTTCCGTGAGCTGGTCCGCGAACGCGCCGCCCTGGGGGATGCCGAGAACGTGACCGAGGTGGTCGACCTCGACGTCTCGCTGGAAGACCTGGGCGAGGAAGGCCGTGAGCTGGTCGCCGCCGTGCGCTTTACCGGGCAGGTGCGCGAGGCGCGTGACGCAAGCGCCGAGGCACTCGACGAGACCTGGCTCGTGACCCGCCACCTCGACGAGGAGGATGCCAACTGGTTGATCGCCGGCATCCGCCAGAACACCTGACCCGGAATCACTGACACACCCCCTGTCGGTCGGAACGTCATTGACCAAAGAAACCCCGTGCATCGAGCGATGCACGGGGTTTCTTGTTATCACGTCGAGCCGGTAGCAAGCTCCTGGGCGTCGCCTGGGCGTCAGAGGAAGAAGGCCTCGCGGGCCAGCCCCTTCATCACCTCGGTGAGATTGGCCTCGGCACTGTCGACCACCGCGACCATGCTGGCCACGCCGCAGACGGTGCGCTGGCCGCCATGGACGATCCAGCCATTGGCCGGCGTCCAGCCCGGCTGGTTGACGAACAGGGCCAGCTGGTCAGCATGCCCCTGTGTCATGCGCTTGAAGTCGTGCGCCAGGCGAGTCAGGCGGTTGGCTTCGGCCTCGGACAAGTCGCCGTGCACCTGCCACGGCTCGCCGGATTCCTCGCGGAAATGGGCCACGGCCTCCACGCCCTTGATATCGAGCAGTTGCTTGAGCATGACATCCTCCTCACCCCGCCAGGGCCTTGTAGGCGGCGTCGTAGTCGGCCCGGTCATTGGACAACACGACACCTTGCCGGCCTCGCGAAACGGCGGACCAATCCAGCCCGACGAAGGTGAAGCCCTCGACCGGGTAGAAGCCCTTGACGTCACTCATGCCTTCCCAGCCACGCGCCTGCATGGCACCGATGGCCATGTTGGCGATGCATAGATGACCCAGCAGGTCGAGGGTGTCTCGATCGATGGCGGCCTCGTCGGTGATCACGGCGTCCTCGAGACGGCCGTCATCGTCGAACTGAAAGGCGGCAACCGCGCCGGGCATCGAACTGAGTGTCTTGAGATCGGACATGGTCATTCCTCCTTGGTGGGACGGTCGCCCGCCGTCATCAGATCAGCACATCGGGGGCATTCGCCAGACGCTCGCGCATCAGGCCGAGCACCTTGGTCAACGAGGCCCGTTCGTTGTCGAGCACGCAATAGACGTTCGAGATTACGCAGATGCTGCGCGACTTGCCGTGTACCACCCAGCCCTTGGTCGGCTCGAAACCGCAGCCGCCGGCACTGGGCTGACAGACGCGGGAGAACAACGCCAGCATGTCGCCTTCCATGCGCACGGCCGCCGTATTCGCCCGGCACAGGGTCGAGACCAGCTTGGTCTCCACTTCGGACAGATCGCCCTTGTGGTGGTAATACTGGTCACCACGGTAGGCGAAGTTGCCGGCCGCCACGACCCCGGTTTGGCCCATCAGATCGCTTACCAAACTCATAAATGTCGCCCCTCTTCTGGACTCAGTATCATGGTTATAGACCCCACGGCGATGGAAAAGCGGCGTTTCTTATATTGAATCTTTTGATTTCAATGTGTTCTGGCTTATACGGAGTGCAGAATGACGCGGAACTCCCCCCCTGATTCGCCACCGACATCGTCCACGCGTGGCCACTTCGACCCGATTGCGTCGACGTACGCGCGTCACCGCCCCGGTTACCCGAAGACGCTGATCCATTGGCTGGTGGATCGCGCACCGGGCCGCAGGCTTGCCTGGGATTGCGGCACCGGCAACGGACAGGTGGCCCGATTGTTGGCGCCGCACGTCGATCAGGTCGTCGCGACCGACATCAGCCCCGCGCAATTGGCCCAGGCGCCCGCCCTCGACGGGGTGGCCTTTCGCCGGGCCCCTGCCCATTCCTCCGGGCTGGCCACCGCGAGCGTGGACCTGGTGGTGGTCGCACAGGCGTTGCACTGGTTCGATGTGCAGGCCTTCAACCGGGAAGCACAGCGCGTGCTTCGCCCCGACGGGCTGATGGCGCAGTGGTGCTACGGAGGGATGGAAACCGGCGTGGCGTCGATCGACGCCGAAATCTCGACGTTTTACCGGGACGTGGTCGGTCCATACTGGCCACCCGAACGCCGCCACGTGGAAACCGGCTATCGAGACCTGCACTTCCCGTTCGAGCGCACGCCCGCACCGGCATTCTCGATGGAAGCGGCATGGACCCTCGAGGATCTGCTGGGTTACCTGCGCAGCTGGTCGGCCACGGCACGCTACCGACAGGCGACCGGTCACGACCCCGTCACCGACCTGGCCGAACGGATCGCCCCGCCATGGGGACCTCCCTCGAAGCCGAGACCGGTGCAATGGCCACTCACGCTACGCGTGGGTCGTCTCCGGCCTCACCCGGGGCGATGAGGCGACCATCACGCCCGATCGCAACCGAGGAGCTCGCGTAGCCGGGCGGCATCCCTCGGTGCCTGTGCGTCGGCATCGTTGTCGAAATAGGCGTAGACATCCCGCCCGTCATCGCGCCAGGCCCGGATCCGGCGGGCCAGCGCCTCGAGTCGGGCCTCGCCGTAACCGTCGCGATACGCCCCGTCGGCCCCGTGCCAGCGCAGGTAGACGAAATCGGCCGTTTCCAGGAACGGGGTGGTCCGCCCGTCGAGGTCGAAGACGCAGAAGGCGGCCCCGTGCGCGGCCAGCAGGTCGGTGACGGCCGGGTCCCACCAACTGCGGTCGCGAAACTCGAAGGCGTAGCGATACCCGCTGGGCAACGCCTCCAGAAACGCGGCGAGACGCTCGACATTGACGTGCCAGTGGGGCGGCAACTGGAACAGGATCGGCCCGAGTCGCTCTCCCAGGCGATCGATGCGCTCGACGAAGTCGGCCGTGCTCGCCGCCGGGTCGTTGAGTTTCTTGAGGTGGGTGATGTATCGGCTGGCCTTTACCGCGAACCGGAAGTCCGGGCCGACCGCCTCACGCCAGGCATCCACGGTTGTCGGGCTGGGCAGGCGGTAGAAACTGGCGTTGATCTCGACGCTGGAGAACCGCTGAGCGTAGAAGTCCAGCCAGTCGGTCGAGGGTAACCCGGCCGGGTAGAACGCCTCACGCCAATGCGGGTAATTCCATCCCGAGGTGCCGATGTAGAGCGCCATGCCTTGCCCTCGTCGATTGCGTGTCGTTCGAGGGTAGACGACCTTGAATCGACAACGACACGCCCCCACTGTTCGCGGTGAGATAGGCGTGGAATCGCCAGGCTCTCCTCATCGATCCGCCAGGGGGTAATCACATGGCGCATATTCACCTTCGTCGAACCCGACACACCTCGGACCTGCGGCGCTACTGGAAGGTCATGACCTTGTCCGAGCGATTCGAACAGGTCATCGCCGCCGTACTGGGCGTGATCGTTGCGGTGGTGATCCTGCTGGCGCTTTGGGAGTTATTGCGACTCGTGGTGAACACGCTCGTGCTTCAGCACCAGAACGTGCTGGATCACAGCGTGTTCCAGAAGCTGTTCGGCGCGATCCTGACCCTGTTGATCGCGATGGAATTCCAACACTCGATCATCAAGGTCATTGAAAGGCGCGAGCACATCATCCAGACCAAGATCGTCATCCTGATCGCCCTGCTCGCCCTGGCCCGCAAGTTCATCATTCTCGACATGTCGAGTACGACGCCGATGATGCTGCTGGCCTTGTCGGTGGGGGTGGTGGCACTGGGGGCGGTCTACTGGCTGATCGAGCAACGCGACGCCATTCGCATCGACCAGGAGGCCACGCCAACCGTCACCGGGTCGAACGGGACTCGGGCACGAACGCAAGCGCCCCACCCCCGTGACGGGAATGGGGCGTGATTAGGGCCGTCGTGTCCGAACCTAAGAAACCCAAGGAAGCGCTGCACGATTCGATGGCGTCTCGGCGGGACCTCCAAGGGCTCCAGATGCAAGGCGCAGCCCGCCGTGAAGGGCCGTCGCCCTTTGCAAGGACTGAACCGGATCGGCAGGACGCCGATCCGGCCGGCGCGAGCCGACCCGAAGGGCGGGGTTCACGGGCGAAACCCGCGACGCCGAAAATGGCCCTTGGTGGCCCGCCCGAACGGGGCTCGCGGGGTTGCTCGCACTCGGCGTTTCCGCCCCGCGACGGGCCCGAGTGATTACCCTGGGCCCGTCTTCGGTCCGGCGCCTTGATTGCGAACAAATCCGCCAGCCAGGGATGCCATCGCATCGCGCAGAGCTTCCCTAACTGGCAAGCGCCTCGCCGGCCCCCTCGGCAATGACCCGGTCGCGACCGCCGGACTTGGCGGCATACAGACGCGAGTCGGCCAGTTTCATCAGCGGCTCGGCACTGCTGAGACGGTCATCGGCCGTGCAGGCGATGCCGATGCTGGCGGTCACCGACAGGGTATGGCCGGCGACCTCGACCCGACTCTGCGCCAGGGCAAAGCGAATGCGCTCGGCGATGTCCGCGCCGTCCTCGATATCCGAGCCCGGCAGGATGGCGATGAACTCCTCGCCGCCGTAGCGCATGACCACGTCGCCCTTGCGCAGCATGTCGCGGATGACGCTTGCCGCGCGGACCAGCACCTTGTCGCCCGCCAGGTGACCATAGGTGTCGTTGAGACGCTTGAAGTGATCCAGGTCGACGATGATCAGGGAAAGCGGCGTCTGGTTGCGCTGGATGCGGGCCAGCTCTTCCTCGAGTCGCTTCATGCCGAAACGGCGGTTGTAGAGACCGGTCAGCGGGTCGAGCGCCGCGACGCGTTGCAGGTCGTCGTGCAGCAGGGCGTTGTTCAGCGCCAGGCCCAGGCCCTGGATCATCAGGGGCAGCAGGCGAGTGGTCTTGTCGCTGAACGGCGAGGCTGCGGCCAGCACCACCCAGCCCAGCAGCAGGCCATGGTGCTTGATCGGCAAGAGGAGGACATCGCTGGGCGTGAAGTGCGAAAGCACCGCATCGACCCGGACCTCCTCGGGCAGGTCGAAACGGCGCACTTCGGCCTGCTCGTGGGCGGCCTGCAAGGCGGGGCTCTTGAGGATCGCCTCGGGCTCGATCAGGCCGGTGGACGCGGGAATGGTCCACTCGCCCTGCTTTTCCAGGATGATCGCGCCGCCGTCGGCCTCGGAATGCTCGATCAACAGCGACAGGGCCTGCTCGCTGAGATCATGCAGGTCGAGCTGGCTGGAGAGGGTGTTGTTGAAGTTCTGGATGCGCTCCTCGACGCGGTGGGCCGCGTGAAGCGCCTGCAACAGGGCGTTGTAGCTGTCGGCCACGTCACCGAGTTCATCCTCGGCCTGCTCCTTCAACTGGCAGACGGCCGGGTCGCATTCGGACCAGTCGCCCGTGTAGGTGGCCTGATCCATCGCCGACCGGACCTGGCGCATCTTGCCGGTCAACCGACGCAGGCGGGGACGGACGATCCGACTGGCGAGCGCGAAGTTCAGCCCGCCGACGATCAGACCGGCCGCCAACGTGGTGCCGACGAAGGTGGGCGACAGTGCCAGCTCGGCCGACACGCCCAGTTCAACGGCCACCAGCGGAAAGATCGCGCCGGTGAGAACCCCCAAGGACACCATGCCCCAGGCCAACGCGCGAAAGACATGCTTTGATCGGTAGAAACTCATCCCTGTTCCCGTCCTTATATGCGTTTTGACGCGGAACATTAGCATGCCGTGATGGATTAATAACCCCTTGATCTGCGCGGAAATAAGCGCCCGGGCCAATCCCTGCACCCAACCCCATCACCCAGGGCGCGTCCTCGTGGTCTACCCTTGCGGACATTCGGTTCAAGCCGTCGCCGGGCTGTCGATGAACCGTCCTCCACGTCAACCACCAACCGAGGTGAATGCATGAGCAAGGTTCTCGTTCTCTACTACTCCATGTACGGCCACATCGAGACCATGGCGCAGGCGGTTGCCAGCGGCGCCGCCGACGTCGACGGCACCGACGTCACCATCAAGCGCGTGCCGGAGCTGATGGACGAGGAGACGGCGAAGAAGGCCGGGGCCAAGCTCGACCAGTTCGCCCCGATCGCCGACCCCAAGGAGCTGGATGACTATGACGCCGTGATCATCGGCACGCCCACGCGCTTCGGCAACATGGCCGCACAGATGCGCAATTTTCTCGATCAGACCGGCAGCCTGTGGGCCGAGGGCAAGCTGATCGGCAAGGTGGGCAGCGTGTTCACCTCCACCGGCACCGGCGCGGGCAACGAGACCACCATCACCTCCACCTGGAACACGCTGGCCCATCTCGGCATGGTGATCGTCGGCACGCCCTACGGCATCCCCGAAATGTTCGATATCTCCGAGGCTCGCGGCGGCGGCCCGTACGGCGCCGGCACACTGGCCGGCGGCGACGGCAGCCGTCAGCCGAGCGAACGCGAACTCACCATTGCTCGCTACCAGGGCCGGCACGTGGCCGAGATCACCAGCAAACTCTGCCGCTAGGAGCGGCCGGCGGCGTTGGCCGCCTGAGAGAGTATCCACGAGTCGACCTCGAGCCGGCCAAGGGTGTTACTTGCCTGACCGGCCGAACCGTTTCCTGCCGCTCGAGGAGGTCGGTCACGTGTCACGATGAGCCATCCATCCTCCACGAATGCGCCTGCCGATTTGCCGCTGCTGCTGGGCGGGGACGTCATGCTCGGGCGCGGCATCGACCAGATCCTGGCCACGCCCTCCGATCCCATCCTGTTCGAGGGCTACGTGCGAGACGCGCGCGAGTACGTCCGGCTGGCCGAGCGGAAAAACGGCCCCGTGCCCCGTGGCGTCGACGCCCGCTACGTCTGGGGCGCGGCGCGGGAGATGCTCGCCGACAGGGCGCGACGACGCATCCTCAACCTTGAGAACGCGATCACCACCAACGACACGCCGTGGCCGGGGAAAGGCATCCACTATCGTCTGAATCCGGCAAACATCGGCTGCCTGACCGAGATCACCCCCGACTGCCTCGTGCTGGCGAACAACCACGTGCTCGACTGGGGGCGCGCTGGACTGGTCGAGACGCTCGACACCCTGGATGCCGCCGGCATTGCCTCGGTCGGCGCCGGCCGCGACCGTGCGGAGGTCGAGCGTCCCGCCATCCTCTCCGACGGACACGGTGCACGCCTGCTCGTGTTCGCCGCCGGTCACGGCGACAGCGGCGTCCCGGCCGACTGGGCGGCCGGCGAATCGAACCCCGGCGTGCAATACCTGCCCGCGCTTGACGAGGCGGCGATCGAGCGACTGGCGCGCCTCATCCACGCCCATCGCCAACCGGGTGACACGGTGGTGTTCTCGATCCACTGGGGCAGCAACTGGGGCTACTCGATCCCCGAGGCGCATCGGCGGTTTGCCCACGCATTGGTCGACGAGGCGCACGTCGACCTGGTCCACGGCCACTCCTCGCACCACCCGCGAGCGTTCGAAGTGCACCACGATCGCCTGATCCTTTACGGCTGCGGCGATCTGATCAACGACTACGAGGGCATCGGCGAGACCACCCCGTATCGATCCGACCTGGCCCTGCTCTATCGGCCCACCCTGCGCCGCGGACGCCTGGAGCGCCTCGAACTCGATCCGTTCGCGATCCGCCGCCTGCAGTTGCAGGCCTGTATACCACCGGACCGGGACTGGCTGCTGGGCGTGATCGACCGACAGGCGCAACGCTTTGGTGGACGGGTCATCGATTCCGGCGCCCACCTGACCTGCCGTTGGGAGGAGTAAGCGCCCGCTCAATCCGATTCGCGCTCGATCCCGCAGCAAGGCGTCGCCGTGTCCACCCCTTCAAGCACCGCCCCCGTGACCGGGTTCGGCCGGTAGGTGGTGCAGCCCTTCAGGCCCAGCTCGAAGGCGCGCTGGTAGATGGCCGCGAAGTCGTTGAACGGCATCGATTCGGGCACGTTGATGGTCTTGGAGATCGCGCTGTCGACAAAGGGCTGCAAGGCGGCCTGCATGGCCAGGTGGGCCTCGGGCAACAGGGCCTCGGCCTCGACGAAGGTGTCGGGCGGCGTCCCGTGCGGGTGCCGACCCCGCCACCGGCGCCAGGCGTGATCCTCGAGGCGAAACGACTCGCGCTCACCGCCCCCCGTCAGCACGGAGCGACACAGCTCGCGACGAAAGATCGGCTCGATCCCGGAGGAGACATTGCCGGCCAGCAGGCTGATGGTGCCCGTGGGGGCGATCGCGGTCAGGTGGCTGTTGCGGATGCCATCGCGGGCAATCCCGGCGCGGATGTCGCCCGGCAGGGCGCGGACAAACGGTCGGTCGAGAAAACGGGCGGCCTCGAAGAACGGAAACGGTCGTTTTTCCCGTGCCAGATCGATCGACGCGCGGTAGGCGGCATGCGTGATCGTCTGCATCACCGCTCCAGCCTGTTCGCGTGCCTCGGGGCTGTCGTAGTGCAGTCCCAGCATCACCAGCACGTCGGCCAATCCGGTCACGCCCAGTCCGATCCGCCGACTGCCACGCGCCTGCTCGGCCTGGGCCGGCAACGGGTAGGACGAGGCATCGATGACGTTGTCGAGAAAACGCACCGCCAGCCGCGTCGTGGCGGCCAGCCCGTCCCGGTCGAGGCTCGCGCGCGGCGTGAACGGGTCGGCCACGAATCGCGTCAGGTTGATCGAGCCCAGATCGCAGGCCCCGTAAGGCGGCAACGGGATCTCGCCACAGGGATTGGTGGCGGTGATGCGCTCGCGATCGCCGAGGTTGTTCCACTGGTTGATCCGGTCGACGAACAGCACGCCCGGCTCGGCGTGATCGTAGGTGGCCCGCATCAGGTGCTCCCAGAGCTCGCGGGCGCGCACACGCCGAACCACTCGGCAGACCACGGGCGCCTCGTGGCCGGGCCAGTCGCGCCGGAGCGTCTCGCCCTCTCCGCTCGCCCCGTCGACTGCCCCGTCCATCGCCGAGGCGGGAAAGACCAGCGGCCAGTCGGCATCGGCGTGCACCGCGGCCATGAAGGCATCGGTGACCAGCACCGAGCAGTTGAAATGCGTCAGCTCGCCGGAGCGATGTTTGGCGTCGATGAACGCCTCGATGTCGGGGTGATCGATGCGCAGGGTGGCCATCATCGCGCCACGGCGGGCACCGGTCGACAGGATGGTCGCGCACATGCTGTCCCAGATACGCATGAACGAGACCGGCCCCGAGGCGATCGTGCCGGCATGATGCGCCACCGCGCCGGCCGGTCGCAGGGTGGAGAAGTCGTAGCCGACGCCACCCCCTTGCTGCATGGTGATCGCGCCTTCCTTGAGCGCCTCGAAGATCCCGTCCATCGAATCCTCGATCGCGCCCATGACGAAACAGTTGAACAGCGTCACCTGGCGCGGAGTGCCCGCGCCGGCGAGGATGCGGCCACCGGGCAGAAAGCGCAGATCGGTCAGCAGCTCGGCGAAGCGTCGCTCCCAGACGGCCGGCTCGGCCTCGACCGTCGCAAGCGCGTGGGCCACCCGTTGCCAGGTGGCGTCGATACCCGGCTCGTCACCATAGCGATAGCGACTGGCCCAAACATGCTGAGCAATGGGCGTATCAAGGGGTTCGACAAGCGGCTCGACTGACATGCAACGCCTCGACCACACTCACGGCCGGCCAAGCCAGCGGCTAAACCATTCCGCGGCCAGCCGAGCGGCCTGGAACAGGGTGCCCGGCTCCTCGAACAGGTGGGTTGCGCCGGGCACCACGGCAAGCTCGGTGGGCGCCTGCATGCGCTCGCGGGCCCAACGATTGAGCCCGAGCACCTGGGTATCCGCCCCGCCGACGATCAACAGGGTGGGTGCCGCCACGCGGGGCAACGCCTCGCCGGCAAGATCCGGCCGACCGCCCCGCGAGACCACTGCACGGATCGTGTCGGGCAACTGGGCGGCCGCATTCAACGCCGCCGCGGCCCCGGTGCTGGCGCCGAAATAGCCCTGCGGCAGGTCGGCAAGCTCCGGTTCACCGGCCACCCAGTCGGAGGCCTGCACCAGGCGCTCGGCCAACCGGTCGATGTCGAAGCGGTTTTCGTAGACCTGGTCCTCGGCCTCGCTCAGCAGATCGAACAAGAGCGTGGCCAGTCCCACCTCGCGCAATTGCCGCGCCACGAACTGGTTGCGCGAGCTGTGACGGCTGCTGCCGCTGCCATGGGCGAACACCACCAGGCCGCGTGGCTCGGCCGGCATCCCGAGGATGCCCTCGTGGATCGTCCCGCCCAGCCACATCTCGACGTTGCACTCGGTATCAGTACCCATGGTCCGTTCCCCCATGACCCATCGCCCCGCGGCCCGCCTCCCGGCCGACCGCCTGTTGCAGCATGCCGATCACCTCGTCGTCGGTGACCTGCGGGAAATGGTCGTAGTAGGCCCCCACGGCGCCGAGGTACTGGTCGGTGATCTCGAGGGCGACCAGCTCGTCGGCCTCCCGTTCTAGCGTCGCTGCCGTCGAAGCCGGCACCACCGGGATGGCGACCACGACCCGCGCCGGATCGCGTGCATCGGCATCGCGAATCGCCGCGCGCATTGTCAGGCCGGTGGCGATGCCGTCGTCGACGATGATGGCAAGCTTGCCGTCCACCGACGGGGCGTCGGCGCGCCCGTACAGCGCCCGTCGCCGGGAGGCCTCGACCCGCTCGCGCGACTCGGCATCCGCCAGCCAGCCGGGATCGACGGCGGCCTCCTCGCGCGGGTTGCAGACGCGCTCGCCCTGCTCCGGCACCGCGCAGATCGCGTATTCCGGCTGCATCGGGTGACCGATCTTGCGCGGGATCAGCACGTCCAGCGGCATGTCGAGGTACCGCGCCACTTCCACCCCCAGCGCCACCCCGCCGCGGGGAAGCGCGTAGACCACACCCGGCTGCCCCCGAAAGCGCTCCAGGGCCTCGGCCAACTGGCGGCCGGCTTCACGTCGATCGCTGAACCGCATGGCTACCTCCCATCACACCCCGTGTCGGCAATCCACTCGTCGCACCTGACATGACTATAGCCATTCAGTGCCCGAACGCTTGCCCCAGGAGCGGATTTTTCACGCCCAAACAGTAGGTTGCGAACGATAAGGAGGTGGTTCGCTGTGCTATGTTTTCACTGGAACGTGGATCACTCGGCTCCGGGGCCGGCTCAAGCAGCAAGCCCCAGTGATGAGGTTACCGATCGCTGTGGGCATCGCCTTCGCCCGAGTCGACCGCGTTCCGGGACATCCGCAGCAGCGGATGAATCGCAACACGGGGAATTCGCCGAGCGGGTCGACACCAGCCCCGCCCGACGCACCTCGAAACGGACCACGGGGAATGCCGCGCGGCATCGGCTTGTTTCCGACGCGCGGATCGAACCCGTGGTCCGAGGCCTTCATTCCAACCAGGGAGGAGAAGCGCCATGATCAGGAAACGACTCTTGCGAGAACTGACCGCCTGCGGTCTTGCCGCCACCATGGTGACGACCGCGCCCGCGGCCCTCGCCGCCGACGACGACCAGCCGCGCCGCGGCATGGTTGGCCCGGGCATGATGGATGGGTCCGGCCCGTATGGCCCTGGCTACGGTTATGGCCAGGGATACGGCCACGGCTACGGCATGGCCAACGGCGCGCCCTGTACGCCAGGTGCGGGTTATGGTCCCGGCATGATGGGACCCGGAATGATGGGGCCCGGCTATGGCGGATACGGAGGCGGTTACGGCCCGGGCATGATGGGACCCGGTTACGGCCCCGGAATGATGGGTCCCGGAATGATGGGCCCTGGAATGATGGGCCCCGGCGCTGGCTACGGACCGATGATGAACGGTTCCGGCCCGGGATGGGGCGGCCAGCCGCTCTCGGAAAAGCAGCGCGAACGGGTGCGTGAGCTTCAGCAGGAAGAGCAGAAGGAGCACTGGGAGCGCATGCAGCAAATGCAGGAACGCCAGCGCGAACTCCAGCGCCTGCAACTGGCCGACGAGCCGGACTACGACGCCATCAAGAAGAAATCGCGCGAAATCGGCGAGCTCCAGCAGGAGATGGCCGAGGAGCGCATCGAGATGCACCGGCGCATGCGCGAGGCCCTGGAACAGGAGTAAGCCCGAGGCCAACCACGCCGACCGAAAACCAGAAGGCCGCCCATGCAACGGGCGGCCTTTCTTACTTTGTCTCGATCAATACGGTGTGACCGGGCTCAATCATCCAGTCGTCGTCGACGCTCCTCGAATTCCTCGTGGTCGATCTCGCCACGCGCATAGCGTTCCTTGAGTATGTCCAGTGCCGTGCGCCGACCCTCACGCGGCTCGGATGACCGCGGCTGGCCCGAGGAAATGAGCCACTTGATCAACACGACAATGCCGACGATCAGCAGGACCCAGAAGAGCACCATCAGCACCCATCCCAGACCGTACATGCCGCCATGCGGCATCCAGCCGTAACCCCAGTCGTACATACCTGCCTCCATGAAATCGGCAAAGGGTTAAAAACCGTGTCCCAAGAGACCCAGCACGCCCAGCGCAATCAGGTAGATCGCCACGATGTAGTTGAGCAGCTTGGGCACGATCAGGATCGCGATGCCCGCGACCAGGGAGAGAAGCGGAACGATTTCGATATGGAAGGTCATGTCTTGCTCCTTGTTTCGACGACCGGTTACCTGCCATTGATCGTGCCGCGCGGACCCGGCAATGTCCACCGTTCAGCCGCCCGGAGCCGTTACAGGGCCCCCTCGTCGCGCAACACCTCGGCAAGCCGCTCGGCCATGGCGCGGTAGCCCTCGGCGTTCAGGTGCACGGCATCCGACTTGTAGCTCGGCCGGCGCAGCAGCCCGGCGACCAGGTCGTCGACCAGCAGCACGTCGTGCTCGTCGGCCAATTCACGGTAGAGGGGCGCCGACTGCGAGAACAGGGATTTTTCCGGCACGCCCACCAGCAACACGGCCACGTCCCGTTGGCGCGCCAGTTCGATCATCCGGGCGAGATTGCGCTTGGCCTCCGCCAGATCCTGATTGCGCAGCACGTCGTTGCCGCCCATCAGCAGAATCATCAGCGTCGGGGCGTGACGCTCCAGCGCCTCGGGCAGGCGCTCGACGCCATCGGCGGTCGTCTCGCCAGCCACACCGGCATTGACCACCTCCCGCCCCGTCAGCCGGGCCAGCTGCTCGGGATAGGCCGCCTCCTCCGATGCCCCCACCCCCTCGGTCAGGCTGTCACCGAAGGCGAGAATGATCGCGCCCCGGGGCAAGGGCTCCAGTGCCGGCTCGCCACAACCCGCCAGACCGAGCACGACCGGGCCCAGCAGAACCCCGGCCAGCAGCCATCGAATCACTCGCCCTGCCCCCTGCATCACTCGTCGGCTTCCTGCTTTCGTCCGGCCCGTTTCTCGTCGAGCATCTCTCGGTCCGCCTCGACCACGGCCGATTCGATGTCCTGGCGCGGGTTGCGGGCCGCCCAGCCCACGGACGCCTCGACGCCCGCCTCGGCCAGCGCCCGGCGTACCTTGGCCTCGATCGATCGGCCACCGTCCGTCCCGCTCTCCATGCACAGCACGGCAAACTCGTCGCCGCCAATGCGCGCCACCGCGTCGGTCTCCCGCATGGCCGTCCGCAGGGCCTGGCCCGCGCGGATGAGCAAGTCGTCGCCGGCATCGTGGCCGAGGCTGTCGTTGATTTCCTTGAGCCGGTCCAGGTCGATGATGAACACGGTTGCCGGGCTGCCATAGCGCCGCGCGCGACGCTCCTCGATCTCGACGCGCTCCTCCCAGCCTCGGCGGTTGAGCAACCCGGTCAGCGGGTCGAGGCTCGCCTCCGCGCGGACGGTCTCGAGGGTGCGCGCCAGCTCCACGCCACGCAGCTCGGTCTCCAGGATGCTGCCCAGCAGGCGGGCGAACAGGCGCACCAGGGGCAGTTCGGCGTTGAGCGCCTCCGGCTGCGGGTCGGGATCGATCGCACACAAGGTGCCGAACAACTCGCCATCCGCGCGCATGACGGGCACGCCGACATAGGCCCCGATCGGCACCTGACGACCGATGGGGGCGTCACGGTAGGCGGCCACCTCGGCGGCCCGGGGTGCCGCCTGCGGCCCCCTGCCCCCCACCATCAGCGAACAGAACGAATCGGCCCAGCGCAGCACGTCCCCGCCGGCAACCGAGTACCGTTCGTCATCGCCCTCGGCCTGCAGCACGATCCAGTCCTCGCCCTCGGTGCGCGTCATCATCCACAAGCCGAGGCCCGTGCGTTCGCTCAAGTGCGCCAGCACGGCCCGGCAGGCGGCATCGAAATCCCCGAACGGCAGGACGTCGGCGGCATCATTGGTCATGGATCAAGGCCCTCAGCCTTTGACACGGGTCGATGGTTGACCATTCGACCGGAATCCCGAGTGTAGCGGTCAAGCTTACGCCCTGCGCATCTCATTCGCATGCATCCAGCCGGGCTCATCAAGCCGCGCTACGCTCGACCGTATGGCAACCATAAGGGATCGCAATTCCTCCCGGTTCTTCCTGATGGTAGACTCGCCGCCACTCGACCTTTCCTGATACTTGAAATGGCCCGCGCCAAGGTCCCCGCTCGATGATCGAACTCCGGACGTACGTCTTTATCGACTCGCTCCAGCCCCAGGTGGCGGAGTACATGGCGACGGCGTCCCAGGGCTTTCTGCCGGTCCCGGGCGACGCCTGCCTGTGGGTCGAGGTCTCGCCGGGCATGGCCGTCCACCGGCTGACCGACATCGCGCTCAAGGCCTCCAGCGTGCGCCTGGCCCAGCAGGTGGTCGAGCGGGCCTTCGGCTCGATGGTCATCCACCACCGCGTGCAGAGCGACGTGGTCCAGGCCGGCAACACCATCCTGGAATACCTCGGCCGCGAGCAGACCGAGCGCCAGCCCTGCGAGATCGCCTGGCAGGAGATCATCCGCGGCATGACGCCGGATCACACCGTCCTGATCAACCGTCAGAACCGCCGCGGCAACATGATCCTGCCCGACCAGAGCATGTTCATCCTCGAGGTCGAGCCGGCCGGTTACGTGGTCTACGCGGCCAATCAGGCGGAGAAGGCAGCCAACATCTCGCTGATCGACGTCCGCGCGGTGGGCAAGTACGGCCGCCTGACGATCGCCGGCACCGAGGGCAACGTCGACGAGGCCGCCCGCGCGGCCATCGCTGCCGTGAAGAACCCCGCGTTCACCTAAGCACATGCATCGCAACGACCTGCTCGAACAACTTGCCCGCTACGAGACGCGCTACCTCGACGAGGCCGCCTTCGTCCAGCGCGCACGGCAGTTCGTCGCCACTCACCCCGACACCTTCTACCGCGACCACCTGCCGGCCCACGTCTCGGCGTCCACCTGGGTGGTCAACCCCTCGCGCACGGCGGTGCTGTTGATGCACCACCGGAAGCTCGACTGCTGGCTGCAACCCGGCGGTCACGCCGACGGCGACACCGACATGCGCGCGGTGGCCTTCAAGGAGTGCGTCGAGGAGACCGGCGTTTCGCCCGAGCATATTCGCCTGGTCTGCGACGAGATCTTCGACGTCGATATCCACGCCACCCAGGAGCCGCACCCGGACGCCCAGCCGCACCACCACATCGACGTGCGCTACCTGGTCGAGATCGACGACAACGTGCCCGTGCCGGGCAACGAGGAGTCCTTCGAGCTGCGCTGGGTCCCCGTTTCCATGGTCACGCGGCTCAACAACAGCCGCTCGACCCTGCGCATGGTCGACAAGACGCGCAAGATGCGCTGATTCCCGTGGCGACTCACCGTCCCACGTCTCGGAGCCCACGAAAAAGCCCGGATCGATCGATCCGGGCTTCGTCGTCCTAGGGCCGCGAAGGCGACCCGAAGGGGCGTCAGCTTGCCCTGGCTAGGTCCCGGGCCAGGTCGCGGGCGCGATCGACCGCGTCATCGAACACCGTGGTCTCGTAGAGGGTCTCCATGTCACCCGGCACCGTCATGCGACCGTTGGTCGATCCCTTGCGGGGGCGACGGGCAGGTCGTTGCACGAGGTACATGCCGTCGGTGGCCTGTTCAACCAGGATGTTGCCGTTGCGGTAGAAACCGCGTTCCGCGTCCATCTTCTCTGCCATGAGCATCACACCTTTGTCGTGATCGGGCCGGGCCGCGGGACGGCGGCCGGCCGTGGTGAGTGACAGCCCCGGAGAACCCCGGGGCGCCCACTCGTCCACTGTAGGCCAGTCGTCATCGATATGTCATGGAAAAATATCGAAGCGGCCGAGCTTGCGATTGCGGCGTGGATCCGCCGTCGCGAGCCCCGCCCACATGCGGGCAAGCGGGCCGGGCGGAGATTTCGAAATGATCGAAGCGCAACGGATCACGAGATCGCGACGCCATGCCCTCCCGGCATGACAGGACCGATGCAAATCCCTACAATGACGCCCTTTCCGGGCCGTGCCCCCGAGCGCTCCACCGGCCCAACGATTCGTGACGGAGACCGACCAGTGACCAACAGCAATCGCCCGCGCATCAGCGGCACCCGCTTTCTCAGCGCCGACGATGCGCCGAACTCGCGCCTGAGCCTGGGCTCGTCCCACCGCGATGCCTACCGCTCGGTCACCGGCACCGGCAGCCATTACGACGCGATCGACGTGCCCGCCAACGAGAGCTGCGTGATCTGCGCCCCGGCGACCCGACGCCTGGCCGAAGACCTGTTCAACCAGTGGAACGCGGCCCTGCAGACCGGTGACGCCGCCAAGGTCACCGAGTTGTACGCCGAAGACGGCGTGCTGCTGCCCACCGTCTCCAACGTGCCGCGCACCAGCCACGCGGAAATCCAGGACTACTTCGAGCACTTCCTGGAAAAGCACCCGGTCGGCACCATCAACACGCGCAACGTCAAGCTCGGCTGCAACAAGCTGACCGACGCCGGCACCTACACCTTCCGCGTCACCGACGGCGACGAGACCCGCGACGTCCCGGCCCGCTACACCTTCGTCTACGAGAACCGCGACGGCCGCTGGCTGATCGTGCATCACCATTCCTCGATGATGCCGACCGACTGACGCCGACCGCGTTCACCGCGATCGAACGACAACGCCCGCCATCACGGCGGGCGTTTTGCGTCAGGGCCTAGGGTCCAGCCTTACAACGCTTGGCGAACCCTTTGGAAACCGGTCACGCCCGCCAGCACGATCGCCCCCGCGATCAGCCCCACGATCCCGTTGAACAGCATCGGGACCAGCCACCCGACGCCCCCCTCGACGCCGGGGTCGATCCATTCGAGCAGGTGGTGCAGGAACGGCAGGCCGTGGACCAGGATGCCGCCACCAACCAGGAACATCGCCACCATGCCGACAACCGACAACCCGCGCATGAATTTCGGTGCCGCCACCAGGATGCCGCGCCCGACCGCCTCCTTGAACCGTCCCCAGGCATCGCCTCCGGCACCCTTCACCATCGCCAGCCCCCAGTCATCGAAGCGCACGATCCCCGCGACCAGCCCGTAAACGCCCACGGTCGCCACCAGCGCCACCAGGGAGACCACCACGGTCTGCGTCCAGATGCCCGCCGCGCTCGCCGCGCCCAGCGCGATCACGATGATCTCGGCCGAAAGGATGAAATCGGTGCGGATCGCGCCCTTGATCTGCGCCTTCTCCGCCTGCTTCATGTCCTTCTTCCCGTCGACGGCGGCCTCGAGGACTTCCTTGCGGTGCGCCTCGTCCTCCTCGGGACTGTGCAGCCACTTGTGAGCGATCTTCTCCGCGCCCTCGAAACACAAAAACAGCCCGCCGAGCATCAGCAGCGGAGTGATCAGCCACGGCAGGAAGGCGCTGATCAGCAAGGCCGCCGGCACCAGGATCAACTTGTTGAGGAACGAGCCCTTGGCCACCGCCCAGACCACCGGCAACTCGCGGCTCGTGCCGGCGCCGCTGACCTGCTGGGCATTGAGGGCGAGGTCGTCGCCCAGCACGCCGGCGGTGTTCTTGGCGGCGACCTTGGAATAGACGGCCACGTCATCGAGCAGCGTGGCGATGTCGTCGAGTAGCGCGAGCAGTCCGGCTGTGGCCATGATCTAGAGGTCCTCGTGAACGAATCCGGTTCGATCCGAGGCGCAGTGTGGCACAGGCATACCGGCCGATGCCGGCCGACCACGCATCCACGGCACGACCAAGACATGCGAAGATAGCCCCCTGCCCCAGACGGGTCTTTTCGCAACGGAAGCGGCATGAATTCCTACCGACGCAAGGCAGCCATCCTGATCGCCGTGGTGAGCGTCACGCTTGCCCTCGTCGCGGGTATCGTCGCGTGGTGGACCGTGCCGGGCGATGGTGCGCTGAGCGCCGGTCTGATCGCCGCACTGGCCGCGATCGCCTCTGGCGCATTGATCTACCCGTTCGTGGTACGCCTGAACGACGCGCAAGATCACCACTCCCGCGACCTGCTCAGCTCCCACGTCGCCCTGCTCGAGGCCATGGGCAAGGCGGTGGCCAAGCGCGACTCCGACACCGGCGATCACAACTACCGCGTCACCGACATCGCCATGGCGATCGCCGGGCGCATGGGCCTGGGCAAGACGGCCATGCGCGGCCTGCTCTCCGGCGCCCTGCTCCACGACGTGGGCAAGATCGGCGTGCCGGATCGCATCCTGCTAAAGCCCGGTCGGCTCGACGACCACGAGATGGCGCTGATGCGCTCGCACGTCCCGCAGGGCGAGGACATCGTCGCCGGCATCCCCTCGCTCGACCAGGCCCGCGACGTGATCGCCTGCCACCACGAGAAATGGGACGGCAGCGGCTACCCGCGCGGGCTGGCCGGCGAGGCCATCCCGTTGACGGCGCGCATCTTCGCCGTGGCCGATGTCTTCGACACCCTGTGCTCGCCGCGCCCCTACAAGGAGGCCATGTCCTTCGAGACGGCCTGGGGCATCATCCGCGACGATGCCGGCAGCCACTTCGATCCCGCGGTGGTCGAGGCCTTTCGCCCCATCGCCCGCCGTCTGCACGAGCAGCACTTCGGCGGTGACGCCCGCCGCTCACGCGAGCTGCTCGAGCGCCAGATCCGCAAGTACTTTTTCTAGGGAAGGTGATCTGCCCTACTCCGGCATTGCCGCCTCGTCTTCCGGCACCACCGGCCGGCTGCGGTAGGGATAGTTCTTCAGCCTGGTGTCGCCGCGCGGGTGCGGCTCGGCAATGGTCTTCCCCGGGTCGACCCACTCCTCCCACCGGAAGTCCTCGATCACCTTGGCCTGGTAGCTCTGCTCGAGCGGGTGCTCGAGGATGTCGTTGATGTGCTGCCATTGGTAGTGGCGCATCAGGTCGACCTGGTAGGGCGTCGGGTTGCCACCGGCCTGCTTGACCACCGCCTTGAGGGCATTGACCTTCTCCATCGACACCGTGGGCTCCCAGTCGATCGTGCCCGGCAGCATGACCGGCTCGCCCGGGATGTTGTTGATGCCCTGCTTCCAGGTTGCCAGCACGGCCGTGTCCGTGTCCTCGCGGTACAGCAGGATGGCGTGGCTGTAGCGCGTGTCCTTGAAAAAGCCCAGCGTGCCGTACTGCAGGCGCGCCCCGGTCAGGTAGGCCACCGCGTCCGACCAGCACGGCGAGGTACCGCTGATGCCCCGCAGCACGCTGCGATCGATGATCCCGTCGGGGAATAACGTCTGGAAGGCCACCCAGGCCGCGTTGGCCGCGTGCGTGGTGCCTTCGCAGTCGTGGCCATGAAAGCGCACCAGGTCCTTGAGCGTGACCGGGTAGGTGTAGGGGTAGTAGCGCCCCTGCGTGCCCCGAGTGGCCAGCATCTCGAACACCGGCGCGTGCGGTTTGGCCACCATCGAGGCGTACCAGGTCGGCTCGCGATCCGGGGCCTCAACCCCCGTCTCGATGAATATCGTCCGGCCCTGCTCGAAGGTCGGCTCACCGGCGATTGCCGCCGACCACGGCCCCCACAGGCCAATCGCACCCAATGACGCCACCAGGCCGGTGGCAAACGCTGCCCAACTCGATTTCATGGCACTGACCCTCCACGACGGTCCATGCGTCCGGCATCGTGGTGCGGTCTTGCGGCTGATCACCCCTGTCTCGCGCCACCCTGCCCATCACCGAGCATAGGCCGCGCGGCCCCGGAAACAACCGGGACCCGCCTTTTCCGCCTGCGTTCGTGATCAGCGCGGCGGCCGACCCACCGAACCCGACGGGCGCGTTGCATCAGTCGATGCGACACCCCGTCTACCGCCGCCTCTGCGGCGGACCTACTCCACCCAAAGATCGCCGTGGTCGAGCGCCGCGGCACAACGCACGCGCCCCGTTACCTGCCCCAGCAGGCCGGAACGCAACACCTTCACCATCCAGGCCGCGGCGTGTTCGTCGGGAATCGGGTACGGGGCGGACAAGCCATGCCGGCCGGCGGGCTCGAAACCCGAACGCGGGTAGTAGCCGGGGTGGCCGAGAACGAACACCAGCCCGACGTCCATGGCCTCGAGTGCCTCGAGGCCCGCGGCGATCAAGCGCCCTCCGATGCCCTGGCCCTGCACCTCGGGATGCACCGCCATCGGCGCGAGCAGGCTGGCCGCGAGCGGCTCGCCCCCCGTGTCGACCTCGGCGCGGGTGAACAGGATGTGGCCCAGCACCCGTGTCCCGTCCACGGCCACCAGCGACAACAGCGGCCGGGCACTCGGATCTTCGAGCGCCTCGTCCACCAGCTGGACGATCCGGGGCGCCTCCTCGGCGCCGAACGCGGCCGTCAGGAGCGCGTGAATGGCCGGCCGATCATCGGGGCGAGCCGCACGAATCTCGATCGATTCCGGGTTCACGGGGCAGCCTCCTCGGCGGGCCCATTCCGGGCTCAGTCGTAATGCACCGCCAGCCAGACCGTGTCCTCATCCGGATCGGTCCAGGCCACGCGGTGCCGGGTGTGGGCGGGGATGGTCAGATGGTCGCCCGGACCCAGGGGGACGTCCTCGCCGTGCTCGAATGCCACCATGCCCTTGCCCTTGAGCACCACCACCCACTCGTGGCGGGGCTGGTCGTACCAGCCGGTGGCCGGCGAGACATGACCATGCGAGACGATCCGTTCGATCGTCACGTGCTCGGCCTCGAGCAGCGTGTCGAAGCATTCTTCCGCCAGATGCGCGGGCAGGTTTTCAAACAGATTGGCGGTCATGGCTCAGTCTCTCCCGAGTTGAAACATGCAACGGCAACGACGTGTATGGGTGGCACAAAGGAGACGGATGCGCAGCTCGTCGATAGCGCGTTCTTGCCGCGTGTGATCGCCACGCGAAATCCATACTACGTTCATGTGGCGCTCCGCGACGCGAGCGCGCTTGGCAGGCCTTTTCATATTCACCGGGAGGAATTCTCATGGATTCGGACCGCATCAAAGGCAAATGGAAACAGATCAAGGGCCGTATCAAGGAGGAATGGGGAGATCTGAGGGATGACGACCTAGACGAGGCCGAAGGTCACCGTGACTACCTGATCGGCAAGGTGCAGGAGCGATACGGCATCGGCAAGGACGAGGCACGCAAGCAGGTCGAGGCGTTCGAGCACACGCTCTGAGTGCGCTACCGCCTTCCGCTCCTGCTCTCGTCCGCGGCTCGATTGACTCACGTCCCTGCTCAAGAGCGCCGCCCCTCCCTCACGAGCCGGGGCATACTCCGGCCACCCACCAGCCAATCTGGCCCTGTCTATTCCCGCAGCATAGTCCGCCGACAGGGCGTCCCAGGACCCGGGCACATGAACCCGTATTCTCTCGTAAGGGACAGACGCCAAACCGGCAATTGACGCCCCCTCGCCCTCCGGGCACAAAGGCGCTCGACGCTCCACAGCAATCGGGGAAACCGATTCGGCCAGCGGGAACATAACCCGCCTCAGATATTATCCGAATAAATCGACACGTCGTTTCGCCATGCCAGGTGAAACCAGGCGTACTCTCCCAAAGACCAATCGTCATACCCATGCGGCACTCGGGCAAATACCCCCAATGACAGCGTGGAATTTCCCGGGGCAAAAGACCTCATAAACCACGCGGTTTCTCGCGAAATACCAACCATCCACTCCCGACCTTTAGTCACAACCCATCACCGCCACGCGCTCCAACAGGGAAAATTCACGCCGGATTCACCGCCATTGTTGGCCAGACGGATGGCTCCAGCACGGTACTGCGCCGATCCGAACCGGACCGACGCCCCACCCCGCAAGCGCACTCTCACCGGGCTGCCGTGATCATCGCGTCACGCCAATCCGGGCTTCTGAAACCACGAAAAACGGTCGGGGATTTTGTGGCCGTGGAACGTCTGTTGTACTAATAACCAATAACTGTGCTATTTCTGTAACGAACGCTTTTCGAGAAAACCAAACATTTAAGTATTTCATGGACTTCTAAATTACCAGAAACAGTTTCTGATTCCGCCAATCCCATACCGAAGGCTTTCAAGCCAAGGAGGGCCGTGATGATCTGGAAAAAACTGCTATTGGCTCTGACCACCCTGTCCACGGCGGTCATTGCCGCTGCGCAGGAGGAATCAAGCGCCTTCAACATGACCCGCGGGGTCACCGAAGTCAGCCGCGACGCCTACGACATGCACATGCTGCTGTTCTGGGTGTGCGTGGCGATCGGTGTCGGCGTGTTCGGCGTCATGATCTGGTCGCTTATCCGGCACCGGCGCTCTCGCGGAGCGAAGGCGGCGAAGTTCTCGGAAAACACCGTGGTCGAGGTGGTTTGGACCGCCATCCCGGTACTGATCCTCGTGGCCGTGGCCGTCCCCGCCACGGCCGTTTTGTTGAAGACCAACTCTCCATCGCCGGAACCAGACGTCGTCGTCGATGTACACGGCTCCCAGTGGAAATGGGAGTACGTCTATCCCGACGAGGACATCTCCTTCTTCAGCAACCTCTCGTCCAGCAGCCGCGATGCCAGCCAGCTGAACGCCGAGAAATCTCCGGCCGATGCCCCCAATTACCTCGTCGATGTCGACAACCCGCTGGTCGTCCCGGCGGGCCAGGACGTTCGGCTACGCATCACCAGTGACGACGTGATCCACTCCTGGTGGGTACCGCAGCTGGGCTTCAAGCGAGACGCGGTCCCCGGCCAGTTCAACAACGCCGACATCCGTATTGACGAACCCGGCACCTACCGCGGCCAGTGCGCCGAACTCTGCGGTTCGGGGCATGCCTACATGCCCGTCGTCGTCGAGGCGGTAATGCCAGAGGCGTACGACGAATGGTTGGCCCAGAAGAAGCAGGCTGCCGCCGAGGAAGCCAAAAAGGCCTCTGGCCCGTGGAACCGCGAGGTGGCCATGGCGCAAGGCAAGAAGATCTACGACTCGGCCTGTGCCTCCTGCCACCAGGCCAACGGCAAGGGCGTCGAGGGCACCTTCCCCGCGCTGGAAGGCGGCGAGATCACCACCGGTCCTGTCGAGGGACACCTGAACATCGTGATCCACGGCAGCGAGAAGAACCCGGTCATGCAGGCCTACGGCGACCAGCTGAGCGATCGCGAGATCGCGGCCGTGGTCACCTACGAGCGCAATGCCTGGAGCAATGACACCGGTGACCTGGTCACCCCGGAAGCAGTGGAGGCGGCACGATGAATCAAACAGCGGATTCTGTAGTCGATCAGATCGAACACGAGCACAGCCATCACGGGCCGAGAAAAGGCCCGCTGCGCTGGCTGCTGACCGTCAATCACAAGGACGTCGGCACCATGTACCTGGTGCTCGCCCTGGTGGCGCTGCTCGTCGGCGGCGTCATGGCGCTGGTCATCCGGGCCGAGTTGTTCCAGCCGGGGCTGCAACTGACCCAGCCGCAGTTCTTCAACTCCCTGACCACCATGCACGGCCTGACCATGATCTTCCTGGCGATCATGCCGGGGCTGACGGGGCTGGCCAACTGGATGGTGCCGTTGCAGGTCGGCGCGGACGACATGTACTGGCCGCGGGTCAATAACTGGGCCTTCTGGATGCTGCCGCCGGCGGCGATCATGCTGTGGATCGGCTTTTTCATGCCCCAGGGCGCGCCCGGCGGCGGCTGGACCCTGTACGCGCCGCTCTCGTCGACCTACGCCCCGCCGTCGATCGACTGGGTGATCATGGCGATCCACATCATGGGCATCTCCTCGATCCTCGGGGCACTCAACATCATCCTCACCATCCTGAAGATGCGCGCCAAGGGGATGAGACTCTGGGACATGCCGCTGTTCACGTGGACCTGGCTGATCACCGGCTTTCTGCTGCTGCTGGCGATGCCGACACTGGCCATCGCGGTCACCATGCTCCTGACCGATCGGCACCTGGGCACCGCCTTCTTCGATGCCACGAACGGCGGCGACCCGGTGCTATTCCAGCACATCTTCTGGTTCTTCGGTCACCCCGAGGTGTACATCATGATCCTGCCGGCCTTCGGCGTGGTCTCGGAGATCGTGCCGGCGTTTAGCCGAAAGCCGCTCTTCGGGCGCACGTCGATGATCTGGGCCGTGATCGCCATCACCTTCCTGTCGGCGATCGTCTGGGCGCATCACATGTTCACCGTGGGCCTGCCGGTCGAGGCCCAAGTGCTGTTCATGTACACCACGATGCTGATCGCGATTCCCACCGGCATCAAGATATTCAACTGGGTCGCCACCATGTGGCGCGGGTCGATGACGTTCGAGGCGCCGATGCTCTGGGCGCTCGCCTTCATCTTCCTGTTCACGATCGGCGGCTTTTCCGGACTGATGCTGGCCGACGTGCCGGCCGACTACCAGTACCACGACACCTACTTTGTCGTGGCGCACCTGCACTACGTGGTGGTGACCGGCTCGCTGTTCGCCATCATCGCCGGGGTCTATTACTGGCTGCCCAAGTGGACCGGCCACATGTACAACGAGAAGCTCAGCCAGTGGCACTTCTGGTTGTCGGCCATCTCGGTCAACGTCACGTTCTTCCCCATGCACTTCGCCGGGCTGGCCGGCATGCCTCGCCGGATTCCCGACTACCCGCTGCAGTTCATGGACTTCAACATGATCTCGACCGTGGGGGCGTTCGTCTTCGGCTTCTCCCAGCTGCTGTTCATCTGGCTGGTAATCCAGACGATCCGTGGCGGCAAGAAGGCGGGCGACCGCCCCTGGGATGGTGCAAAGGGCCTGGAATGGACCCTGTCCTCTCCGCCGCCGTACCACACGTTCACCGAGCCGCCGTCGCGCCAGACGATTCATGAGGAAGGCCCGCACGGCTACCACTGAGGCGAACGTGAGACGACTCGGCCGCAGCGCGCCATGAACGGAATCTCGTCACCAGTGACAGACGCGCGCGGCAGCACGACAAGGCGAGGCGCGACAATGGCAACGGCCAGGGACAACCGAACGGCTGACCTCACCGAAGCGGCTGCATCGGCGAAAGGCGCCGCTCCCGGCGGGCCTCGATTCCGACCTGCCCTGGTGCAAAGCCTCGCGACCCTGGTCCTGCTGCCGGTCTTTCTCGGCCTGGGCACCTGGCAGGTACAGCGGGCAGCGGAAAAGCAGCAACTGCTCGAAGCCGAGTCGGCGGCGACGCAAGCCTCGCCGGTGCCAGTCGGCTCACTCGGCCCCACCAGCGTGCCATTGCACGCCCGGGCCAGCGGCCGGTACGACGAGCACCTGTTCCTGCTGGACAACCGGGTCCGGAATCGCCGCGCCGGCTACGAGGTGCTGGCCCCGTTGCGCATCACGGACGACGAGGCGGTACTGGTCAACCTGGGCTGGGTAGCGCAAGGCGAAAGCCGCGGGCAACTGCCCACGGTCGGGACGCCAACCGGAACGGTGCAGGTTACCGGTCTGGCCATGACGCCCCAGCCACCACCGTTCGAACTGTCCGATCGCGAGACCTTCGCCGCCGGCTGGCCCAAGGTGGTGCAGACCGCGCTACCCGGGACGCTGGAAAAGGAACTGGGCTACCGGTTGCGGCCGGTCGTGCTTTATCCCGACGGCTCGGAGGTCGCGGCGCACCGGGTCGAGGCGATGCATGAGTTCGGCCCGTCGCGGCATCACGCCTACGCGGCACAGTGGTTCGGATTCGCGGTGATACTGATGATTGTTTACCTGTGGCACGGCCTGCACCGGGGCAAACAAGGGAGAAACGCAAATTGGACGCAGTAATGACGAATGCCAATCGACGGCAATGGATCATTCTTCTGAGCCTGGCGGCGATCTTCATCCTGCCGCTGGCCGCTTCGTGGACCATGTACACCCTGCAGCCGTTCGAGAAACGGGGCGGACTCGAACACGGGGAGTTGATCACCCCCGTCGAGAAGGTGCCGGTGGCCGGGTTGAGCACGCTCGACGGTGAGCCCGTCGACGCCAGCCTTTTCCAGGGAAAATGGACCTTGCTCTATCACGTGCCCGCCGGCGAGAACCAGGCCGGCTGCAACGCGGATTGCCGCGCGCTCATGGACACCCTCCGCCGGGTTCGCCTGGCGCAGGACGAGGGAATGCGGGCCGTGCAACGGGTCCTGCTGGAACCGGCAGGCACAGGCCGACCCGCGGATTTCGACCAGGGCCTGCAGGTGCTCGAAAGCAACCAATGGCCGTTGGCACGCGGGTCCGTCTATATCGTCGATCGACAGGGTTACCTGGTGCTGCGCTACGACGCCGGATTCGATCCGCAGGGGCTGCTGAAAGACCTGGAACGCCTGTTGCGACTGGCCGGGGAGGGTTAACGGGATGAACCTCAAACCGGCAAAGCAACGTGTGAACAGCACGGGTTCCGGCCACGTCTACCGTCGCCTGACCTACCTGGCCACGGTGCTGGCCCTGGTGGTGGTCGTGCTCGGCGCCTACGTGCGCCTGACCGATGCCGGCCTGGGCTGCCCGGACTGGCCAGGCTGCTACGGCCATCTGACGGTCAGCTCGGCCCAGGCCAATGAAAGCCAGGTCAACGCCCTCTACCCCGACCAGCCCCTGGAGGCCGGCAAGGCCCTCAACGAAATGGTGCACCGCTATGCCGCCGGGACCCTCGGCCTGCTGATCGTGATGCTGGTGGCGATCGGCTGGTGGTACAAGCGCCATCGGGCCCTCTTGTCCACCCTCGCCGCGCTGGTCGTGTTCCAGGCCCTGCTGGGCATGTGGACCGTGACCATGCTGCTCAAGCCCGTGGTGGTAACCGCCCACCTGTTGGGCGGCATGGCCGTGCTGTCCATGCTCTGGTGGATATGGCTCGACAACCGCCACCGATGTCTGCGTGAGGCCGGGGCAACGCCGTTGCCATCAACGACGATAAGCCCCGGCATGCGCTGGTTCGCCGCGATCGGCCTGGTGCTGCTGATTGGCCAGATCTTCCTGGGCGGCTGGACCTCGACCAATTACGCCGGGCTGGCCTGCAGCGGCTTCCCCACCTGCAACGGCCAGTGGTGGCCGGATGCGGACTACGGCTCGGTCTTCGGGCTGCACGAAGTGAACGACCTGCACGGCCCCGGCCTGATCGCCACCCAGTGGCTGCATCGACTCGGGGCGTTGGTGGTGTTCATCACCCTGCTGACATTGACGATCAAGGCAAGCCCAGTGGCGCCGCGAGTGGCCGTGGCCATCGGCACCCTGCTGGGGCTGCAGATATCCATCGGCGTGGCCAATGTGCTGTTCGGCCTGCCCCTGGTGATGGCCGACGCCCACAACGCGGTCGCCGCGCTACTGCTGCTGGCGGTTCTCGCGCTCAATCACCACCTCAATCATCCGCTGACCCCCGCGATGGGTCAGGCACCGAAGGGAGTGTGCACATGAACGTTCGAGCCCAGACGGTTGCCGCGATCGGCGCCTTCCCGTGGCACAGCTATGTCAAGCTGTGCAAGCCCAAGGTCGTCTCGCTGGTGGTGTTCACGGCACTGGTTGCCATGCTCCTGGCCGCGCCGCCGGGAGATCTGCCCTGGACGCTGCTCCTGGCCGGCACCGCCGGCATCACCCTCGCCGGTTTCTCGGCGGCGGCGTTCAACCATATCGCCGACCGAGAGATCGACGCGGAAATGGGCCGAACCAAGGCCCGGCCGCTACCCACCGGCGACATCTCGAGAAGCGCGGCGACCATCTTCGCCAGCCTGCTCGGCACGGCGTCGCTGACCCTGCTGTGGTTCGTGGTCAACCCGCTCACCGCCGTGCTGACCCTGTTCACCCTGATCGGCTACGCCGTGATCTACACGCGCTATCTAAAGTGGATCGGGCCACAGAACATCGTGCTGGGCGGTGCCTCGGGCGCGGCGCCGGCCCTGCTGGGCTGGACCGCCGTCACCGGCCAGGTCGGCTGGGAGGCCATCACCCTGTTCCTGATCATCTTCGTCTGGACGCCGCCGCATTTCTGGCCGCTGGCGATCGCCCGACGCGAGGAGTATGCCGCCGCCAAGGTGCCGATGATGCCGGTCACCAACGGCGTGGCGTACACCAAGCGTCAAACCCTGTACTACGCGATCGCCCTGCTGCCCGTCAGCCTGCTGCCGGTGCTGGTGGGCATGAGCGGCCCGGTCTACCTGGTCGGTGCCACGCTGCTGGGTGGCAGTTTCATCCTGCGCGCCTGGCGGCTGCTGCACGTCGACAGCGACCGGCAGGCCATGAAGCTGTTCGGTTTCTCGATCACCTACCTGACCGCGCTGTTCGCCCTGATGCTGGCCGATCACTACCTGCCGCTCGGTTCCTTGCCGGCAGTGCTTGGTTAACCTGACCGACCGCGGGGGAGGAAATCATGACGCTGCCAACCATCCTCGAGCAGAGCGTCGCCTTCCTCCTGCCGTACGACTTCTCGCCAACGGTGCTGCTGGTCTGTATCGGGGCCGGCCTGCTCTACCAACGGGGTTGGCGCAAGGCAGGCGGCGGGCTGGGCCAGGCCGTGATGTTCTGGATCGGGCTGGTGGCGATCTATGTCGTGCTGCAGACCCAGTTCGACTACTACGGCCAGCACAGCTTCTTCATGCATCGCCTGCAGCACCTGGTGCTGCACCACGTCGCCCCGTTCCTGATTGCCGTCTCGGCGCCGGCCGCGATTCTGGCAGCCGGCCTGCCCGAGCCCATCCATCGTTACGTGGTCACGCCGCTGCGACGCAACTGGCTACTGCGCCACGTCTACGCCGCGATCCAGGAGCCGCTGGTGGCCGGCGCGATCTTCGTCGGCCTGATCTACTTCTGGCTGATCCCCTCGGTGCACTTCTACGCCATGCTCAACGTGCCGCTCTACAACACGATGAACTGGGGCATGGCGATCGACGGGCTGCTGTTCTGGTGGATGATCTTCAACCTGCGCGCGCCGGGCGCGAGCGACATGCGCCATTACGGCTACCGCCTGCTGGTGCTGTTCCTGGTGATGTTTCCGCAGATCGCCCTCGGTGCGTACATCGCCCTGAGCGATCACGACCTGTTCGGCATCTACGCCGCCTGCGGCCGCATCCTGCCGATCACCCCCCTGACGGACCAGGCGATCGGCGGCCTGCTTACCTGGGTACCCGCGGCGATGATGAGCTTTGTCGGTGGGCTGGTGCTAGTGCATCGATGGAACCGCCGGAGCCGTCACGTCGAGAAACCCGTTTCCCCCACCCTTCGTTGTGCGAGGTGAGATCGTGTCGCAATCCAAACACCTGATCCTTTGGCTACTTCCCCTGTTCCTGCTCGGTTGCAGCGGGGAGGCATCCAACCAGTGGCACGGTCATGACATCACCGGCGTCATGCCGGACCTCGAGTTCGAGCTGACCGACCACACCGGCCAACCGGTCACCGCCGAAGACTATCGCGGCAAGATCACCCTGATGTTCTTCGGCTACACCAGCTGCCAGCATGTCTGCCCGGTCGCCCTCAGCAAGCTGGCCGCCGCAACCCGGGAGCTGGGCGACCAGGCCGACAAGGTCGAGATCCTCTTCGTGGCGGTCGACCCCAAGCGCGACAAGAAGGTGCTCGACGACTACGTCACCGAATTCACCCCCGACCTCGTCGGCCTGACCGGCACCCAGAAGCAACTCAAAGCCGTCGCCAAGCGTTACCGCGTTGCCTTCAGCTACGAAAAGCCGCGTGAGGACGGGTTTTACATCGTCAACCACAGCGGCGCGGTGTTCGTGTTCGATCCGCAGGGCAAGGTCCGCCTGCTGATCGACGAGCAGGCCAAGACCGCCAATATCACCGAGGATCTCCGGAATCTGATCGAGCAATCGTCCGGTTGATCCGGCCTCGGCACGGCGGCCGTTGTCGTTGAGTCAGCGTCTGGGTCAGCTCAGGCGAGTGAAGAACGGCCGCGCGGCCCGGCCACTTCGCACGCCACAGGCCCGGGGAAAACCGGTTTTCCGTGTTGGCGGGCACGTCATCTCCAGCCATCGCGATTCCGGGGCTTGCCCCGAAGACGACTACATTTAGGCACCCGTCGCGGCCGTGTCAGCCGCAGGCGCAAGGGCGATCGAGACCGATGGCCTGCCCCGGGGCGCTGGTGTATGTTCGATGGCATTGCAGGCGTCGACAGGGAGCCACGGCGATGAGCGAACACGTACTGGTAGGCGGGGCCGACGGTCACGCCGTGAACCAACTGGGCCGGATGAGCAATCGTCACGGCCTGATCGCCGGGGCGACGGGCACCGGCAAGACCGTCAGCCTGCAGATCCTCGCCGAGAGCTTCTCCCGGCTGGGCGTGCCGGTCTTCGCCGCCGACATCAAGGGCGATCTTTCCGGACTGGCGGCCGCCGCCACGCCCCACCCCAAGGTGGACGAACGGGTCGAACGCATCCCGGTGCCGGACTACCGGGCCGAGGCCTCGCCGGTGCTGTTCTGGGACCTGTTCGGTGAGTCCGGCCATCCCATACGCACCACCGTCTCGGAAATGGGGCCGTTGCTGCTCGGCTCGCTGCTCGAACTCAACGACACCCAGGAGGGCGTTCTCTACGCGGCCTTCCGCATCGCCGACGACGAGGGTCTTCTGCTGCTCGACCTCAAGGACCTGCGCTCGATGCTCAACTGGATGGGCGAGCATCGCAGCGAGCTCTCGCAGGCATACGGCAACCTGGCGCCGGCCAGCCTCGGGGCCATCCAGCGCCGCCTGCTGGTGCTCGAGGAACAAGGTGGCGACCATTTCTTCGGCGAGCCAGCCGTCGAACTCAAGGACCTGATGCGCACGGACTTTTCCGGGCGCGGCGTGATCAGCCTGCTGGACGCCACCCGCCTCTACCGCGAGTCGCCGCGGCTCTACAGCGCGTTTCTACTCTGGTTGCTGGCCGAGCTGTTCGAGGAATTGCCCGAGGCCGGTGACGCCGCACTACCCAAGCTGGTGTTCTTCTTCGACGAGGCCCACCTGCTGTTCGACCAGGCCACGCCGGCGCTGCTGGAGAAGATCGAGCAGGTGGTACGCCTGATCCGCTCCAAGGGCGTGGGCGTTTACTTTGTCACGCAAAGCCCCACCGACGTGCCCGAGGCGGTACTGGGGCAACTCGGGCTCAAGCTCCAGCACGCCCTGCGCGCCTTCACGCCCAAGGACCGCAAGGCGATCCGGGCGGCGGCGCAGAACTTCCCGGCCAACCCGGGCCTCGACGTGGAGGCGACCCTGACCGACCTGGGCATCGGCGAGGCGCTGGTCTCGGTCCTGGATACCAAGGGCCGACCGCAGGCGGTGCAACGCACCTTGATCGTGCCGCCCCGCTCGCGCATGGGGCCCCTGTCGGCCGCGGAACGCGCCGAGCTGCTGTCGCGCTCGCCACTGGCCGGGCAGTACGACACGGTCAATGACCGGGATTCGGCCTACGAGGAGCTGGCACGGCGCACCGAGGCACGCCAGAAGGCCCTGGACGAGCAGGCCGACGCCCAGCCGACGACCAAGGGGAAATCCACCTCCCGAGGCGACTCGGCCGGCGTAGCCTTCCTCAAGAGCGCCGCACGCAGCTTCGGCACCCAGCTCGGTCGGCACCTGGTGCGCGGCCTGCTCGGGGCGTTATCGGGCAAGCGCTGACCCACCACCCACGCCCCGGCATCACGGCACCGAGCAAGGGTCGTGTTCTCCCATCGCTTCGCGCTCGCCTGCCGGCACCGCGATGATCTCCTCTAGCGGGCCGTGGGGCGTCGGTCGATCAACGGCCCGCCCCGAAAGGGTTCTGACCCCGTTTACGGATGACGCGCGATAGCCGCAATGGTGTCGGCATGGAAACGCGCCGCCCGGGCGACGGCGGCGCAACCCAGGTCCTCGGGCAGGACGTTGACGGTATCGACGGCATGCCCGGCCAGGGCATCGATCACCGCGTAGACGCTCGACGAGAGTCCCTCGGGGCTGTAACCGCCCTCGAGCATCATCACCAGACGCCCGTCACAGCACTCTTCCGCCAGCGCGCTGACCCGCGCGGCGAGCGCGGCATAGCCGGTCTCGTCCATCGCGCAGGTCTGGTCGAGATAATGGCAATCGAACCCCGCCGAGATCAGGATCAGCTCTGGCCGGTACGCTCGTGCCGCCGGCCGTACAACGTGCTCGAACACGTCCAGCAGGGCTGCATTGCCGCAACCCCGCGGCAGCGGCACGTTCAGGTGGTAGCCGTGGCCGGCCCCCGCGCCGATCTCCTCGATGTGGCCCGTCCCGGGATAGAACGGCGCCTCGACATGACTGTCGATCACCAGGACCGCGGGGTCGTCGTAGAACAATGCCTGGGTGCCGTTGCCGTGGTGCATGTCCCAGTCCCAGATCATCACCCGCTGGTAGCCCAGCGAGGCCCGGGCGTGGGCGGCGGCCACGGCGATGTTGTTGTACAGGCAGAAGCCCATCGGGCGGTCCACCAGGGCGTGATGCCCCGGCGGGCGGACGATGCAGAAGGCGTACCGGCCTTCCCCCGCGGCAACCGCCTCGCAGGCCCCCACGCCGGCGCCCGCCGCAAGGCGTGCGGCAGCCACGCTATCGGGCGAGACGGCCGTGGTGTCCTGGGCCAGCCAACCCGATTGGCCCACGAGCGAATCGATGTAGGAGAGATACGGGCCGGCGTGCACGCGCTGCAACTGCGTCGTGGAGGCGGCCGTGACCGGCCGCCAGTCGAGCCCGCCCAGTGGCTGGTCCTCGAGGGCATCGATGATCGCGGTCAACCGCCTGGGGCCCTCGGGATAACGGTAGGTATCCAAGCTGGCATCGGGGTACTGGTGCGCGATCATCGCCTTGACCGCCTCGCTCCACTCGGGGTGCTCGACGTCCCAGCCGGCCGGGTCGTGACCCAGCATCCGCGCGTCGTAGTAGATCAGCACCCGTCTTCCCATTGCCACACCTCGACGCTCCGAGCAGGGAACGGCCGGCGGCGTCCCGATCACAGAGCGTAGCGGGTTTTCACCGGCCGGGACGGGCGATGGTGTCGGACTGACTAAAGACCGACCGAGAGCCAACGAGGCCGTAGCACGAAAGCGGCCCCGTCGCGCCTCACCGACCCCGCCGACGATACCGTTGCGACCCGCTCAGTCGCCGAGGACTCGCCCTCGCCCATCCTCGGCCCTGATCACCCGCCACTGTGCCCAGAACGCCGTACCCTCGATGGTGCATCCCAGCCGACGCAACCAATCGGCCACCTTGTGGTTGGAGTTGTGCCAGAACGCGTAGGGCTCCGGGTACTCGACGAAGGCGAGATCGTAGGTGGGGTTCTCCTTCACGCTTGCGAGGTTCTCTTGGTGATGGGTTTCGAGCGAATCCCGCAACGCGGTCACCCGGTCGGCATCCACCTCGACCTCGTGGATCGCCTGGATACCGACCCGCGACCCCTCACGCAGTCCCTCTCGGGTCGCTGGCCGGTCGGTCTGGCGTCGCCCCAGACCGGCACGTGACGGAAACAGCACTGCATCAATGGCCTGCATCCATCCGGTATCCACCTCGGCATACCAGGCCCAGTCACCGTAGGCATAGCGAACGAAACCCTGCGGGTGCGGCAGCACCAGGCTCGAATGACGACCGTGGTCCAGCACGAACACCGATTGCGGACGCTCCACCGACGCAGGCGCCACGATGGTTGTCGTGCATCCGCCCATCAACAACGCCACCCCACCCAACAGGGCGAGGCAAGCCGACCGCCAGGAACCACGCCGGGGATGTCGTGCCATGTCCACTCGTTACCGATGTGTGCGGATAGACGACAGCGTAGGCCACCCGGTTGATCGTGATAGGAAATCGCGCATCAAAAAATAGTTCTGACCCCATCTCCCCGCCAAACTCACGCGGGCACGACCAGCTCCGCATGGACCAGGTCGGCCAGCAGCGCCTGCACGTCCACCCGGATCTGGCTCGACGGGACGGTGGTGTGCAGCTCGCCCAATAGCCCGGCGATCTCCCGGCCACTGATGGCCTCTTCCTTGAGCAGGCCCCACACCAGCTGACCGGTGGCGTTCAGGCGGTAGATCGCCCCGCTGGGCACATGGATCAGGAAGCGATCGGCCTCCAGCTCGTACTCGCGCACGGCGGTGGCGGCCTGCCAGCGATCGTCGGCGTCCACGGCGGCGGTTTGCCGCCGGGGACCGGAAACCCCGGCCGCCGCCGGAGAGGCCTCTTCCACGCCGTCGATCACGCCGGGCATCGCGGCAAGCAGACGTCGCGTCGCGGCCAGCGGCTCGGGGTAGCGCAGCAACCGGCACGGCAGCGACTGCATCAACGGCAGGAAGCGCGCCATCAGGGCCTCGCTGGGCAGGTCGTGGGCAAAGTGCTGGCGCAA
This sequence comes from Guyparkeria sp. SB14A, assembly GCF_005096345.1. Lineage (NCBI taxonomy): Bacteria > Pseudomonadati > Pseudomonadota > Gammaproteobacteria > Chromatiales > Thioalkalibacteraceae > Guyparkeria > Guyparkeria sp. SB14A. The sequence goes on from NZ_SWAW01000012.1 coordinate 53,993, forward strand.
CAGCCGCGTCAATCCGTCGCCCGGCGCGAGCGGCACCAGCTCGGCCTCGGTCAGTCGCTCGTCACGTTCGAGCAGCACCACCGCCCCGAGCGGCAGGGCCTCGCCGTGCTCGGCGAGCTGTCCCTCGGGCAGGTCGAGGTAGCGATACCGGTCGTCCTCCGGCCCCGCGTGCGTCTCGGCGTACTGCAGCAGGCTCACGTCCACCGCCGGCGGCATGGGCAGCGGCAGGCGCAACCGCGGGGCCACGCCCATCGCCATCCCCCGCGTACGGCCCGGCCCCTCGTCGTCGAGCACCAGCACGTCGTCGCCGAATACCCGCAATCCCCCGCCGGCCAACGCGGCCACCAGGGTGCTCTTGCCCGCCCGGTGGGTCTCCGGGAACAGGACCAGCCGCCCGTTCAACTCCACCGAGGCGCAATGCAGCCCGACCCATTGCGGGTTGAGCTCGAGGAAACGCTCGATGACGTCGGCGACGACGGCGCAGGCCGCCGACACCGGCGACTGGTGGGTCAGCCCCCGGGGGTAGGACGGCGAGACGTGACGACATCCCCCGTCCACGGCCTCCAGTCGAATCGACGGGGCCAGCCCGGTCGCCGGCACCGCGTCGATCGACCAGCCCGGCAGGGCCGCCGTGAACGCGGCGACGACATCCGGGCAGCCCGACACGCGCACCGCCGGGCCAATCCCCGGCAGGACGAGATCGTGCGCCTCGATGGCGGTGCCGACGCGCGTCACCACCGGCTGGGATGCAGGAGGATGTTCAGCCGCAGCTCGGAATCACGATGGTGGTGATGCCGCCGGTCATCCCGATAGTAGCGACGCTCGCGGTACTCGTGGTGGCCGTGGTGATGATGGTGCTTGCCGCTGGGCCGGCTGTAGCTGGGTCGCGAGAAGCTCCCACTGCCGTGTCGATGCGGCCCCGGATGCGCCCCGGCCACGTTGACCAGCGTCGGTGCCACGTAGGCCCCGGCCAGGCCGGCGCCGAGGGTAATGAGCAGGCGACGACGGCGGCGATAGGTTGCATCAGACTGGTGATCACTCATGGACCATCCCCCGTTTCAGTCAGTGGAAGAAACCTCGCGACCCGGACGCCTGGCCATCGGCTTTGCCAGATACATAGCCAGACACATAACGTGGGTCACGATCTTCCGTTTCTGACAGGGAGGACCGGCAAAAGTGCCAGACGAGGGGCGACGCAACGCCACGGCCACCGCAGGCCCTGCCCGCGGCTCACGCCCATGGCGACCCGCCCTCAGTCATCGGATGCCGGCGGGGGTTCCGGTGCGGGCACGTGATGGACGCGTGCCGAGCCCAGGATGCGCATCAGCAGCTCCACCATCGTGGCCCACGCCATGCCCAGCGCCAGCCCCAACACGATGCCCGAGGGGGCGGACCAGCCCGCCACGAGGGTGGCCAGCGAGAGCGTAAAGAGCACGAAGGTGCCGATGCCGGCGTAGACCACCGCCGGCTGCCAATTCGACACTCGGAAGGTGAATGCCGTCGTCTGCACCAGGAGCGCGGCGGCCGCCGCGACCGGCACCGACGGGAATTCCGCGTTGGGGACCACGCCTTCGAGCACGAAGTGATCGAGGACATGGGCGCCACCGGCCGCACCGAGGACACCCACCCCGATACGCAGCGCCGCCGCCCACCCGGCGCGCCAGCACACGAACGCCATCAACGGCATGACCACGACGAGGATGCCCGGCCACTGGAAGGCCCACAGCGCGCCGCGCGCAACCGCGACGGCCTCCTCGGTTTTCACCGCCCCCATCCATTCGAGGACCGGAAAATCGATCAGCGCCAGGCCCGCGACCGCCCGCGTCTGGCTGACCACGAGGCCGATCGCACCGGCGGCCATCAGCAGCACGAGGAAACCGAGGGTCAGGCTCAACCCCTGGGCCAGGCTCGGGTTGAAGCGGCGGCTGAGCCAGTAGAACCCCGGCGCCAGCCGGAGGACGACGCCCCGCGTGCCGGTGATCCGCAATGCCCACAGAAACGCCTGCTCCACGCGATAGCGGTTGGCCGCGATGCGGGCGGCCGCCCAGCGGATGAGCAGGGCCGTGATGAACAGGATCAGCACCAGCAGCGCGGCGGTCCCGGTGACGTCCTGCAGCACCTTCCAGGACGCCCCCAGCACGACACCAAGCGTGAGGTAGGTGGCGGCCCAGATCAGGCTCGCCGGCACGTCGAACAGCAGGAAACGCCGGTAGGAGAGCTGCGACGCGCCGGCGAGAAACGGCACGATGATGCGGGTGGGCGTCGAGACCCGCCCCAGCACGATGGCCCACTCGCCCCGTCGCTGCATGAATTCCTGCACCCGCTGGATCGACCGGCCGAAGTAACGCTCCAGCGGCGCCCAGTGCAGCATCCTCACACCCCAGCGACGGCCGACATAAAACCCGGTCGCATTCCCCAGCAGCGTCGCCGACAGCACGACCCCGAGCAGCGGCCCCATCTCGACCTGCCCCCGAGAGGCGAGGATGCCGCCGATCACCACGGCCACCTCGCCGGGCGTGAAGAAACCGAGAAAGAACGCGGCCTCGGCCCAGCAGAGCACCCCAAGCACGACATAGATCGTCAGGGGAGAGAGCTCCAGGGCCGACTGAAGAAGCTTGTCGATGACTTCACCCGTGTGCGGTTGAGCGGGAACGAAAAAGTATAGCCAGGGAAACCCGGCGCGATTCAGCCGCGCCTTGAGCTAGGTTGAAGACTCGGCCGGCCCTTATTGGTTTCCTCAAAGCCGGTGGCTCTTCATACGGAGGCGGGTATCGCAGGAACGGGTATCGCAGGAAATGATTCAGTGCGCCCGGCGTCAGGCAACACCCTTACGGTCACCGATCGACGGGCCCAGTCGCCCGAAACGCCTCATGAAAGCGGACGGTGCCGTGCGGGACAGGGCCGTCGAACGGCAGGACGAAGAAGACGTCGGGCGGGACGCCCTCGACCGCGAGATCGGATGGGTTCTTGAAGCCGAAGCGCGGGTAGTAGTCCGGATGGCCGACCAGGCAGCAACCCTGAGCATCGAGGGATTGCAAGTGCGTCAGACCCTCGCGGATCAAGGCCGCCCCGATGCCCTGACGCTGATACGCCGGCAGGACCGAGACCGGTCCGAGGCCGTACCAGCCGGACGTGCCGTCGGAGATCGTCACCGGGGAGAAGGCAATGTGACCGACGACCCGCCCGCCCCGTTCGGCGACCAGCGAGACGGTCAGCGCATCGACGGCGCGCAGGGCCTCGACGATGTACTGCTCGGTGTGCTCGCTGATCTCCACCGCGGCGAAGGCGGCCTGGGTGACCGCGGCGATCGCCTCGATATCAGCCGCGGTCTCGGGACGGATGGTGACCGGTGTGTTCATGGCTCAACCATAGGCGTTGAAGAGCTCGGATACGACGCGGTCGCTGCGCACGCCACGGGTCTGGGCGAACGTGAGCGCCTCGGCATGCAACTCGCCCCGACGATCCGACGATGGGGGGTCGGACCGAGCCAAGATGCCCTAACGGAACCACCAGCCCGGGTTGGCGCCGACCACCGCCGCCAGGCGCTCATACCCACGGCTGTCCGGGTGGGCTCCGTCCCCCGCTCGCACCGCGATCCGGTAGACGGCATCATCGACCAGCGGGCCGAAGAGATCGATGAAGGTCACGCCGCGTTCCCCGCACCGCTCGGCAAAGGCATCCGACAGGTGGCCGATCCGCCCATTATGGCCGTCATCGTCGACCGGTGGCGGCCCCACGAACAGGCAGGGATAGCGGCTCGCGAACGCGAGCATCGCATCAAGATTCGTGACCGACTCCTCGAACGGCACGCGCGTCTCTCCGCCTTCCCACGTAGTGTCATTGACCCCGCAGGACAGGACGATGCGCCCATCACACTGGGGAGGCAGCCTGGGCGCGCACTCGGCCTCCAGCCGCCGCCACAAATCACGACTGGTATCCCGGCGCACGCCGAGGTTGTAACTGGTCACGGGAACGCCCTGGCCGTGGGCATCACGACATAGCCGCCCGACCCAGCCCAGCACCGACTCGTCGCCGGTGCCGTTGACCAAGGAATCGCCCACGTAGCAAATACGGATATCGCTCACTCGCCGTTCAACCCCAGTGATTGAAGAACTGCCGCGCGACCCGGCCGCTGCGCACGCCGCGGGTCTGGGCGAACTTGATGGCTTCCGCGTGCAGCTCGTCGCGGTCGCCTGTCCAGTCGCGGAAGTAGAAGTCGACGATCTCCAGGTACTCCGGCTGGCTGATCGGGTAGAACGACAGCCACAGGCCGAACCGGTCGGAGAGCGAGATCTTCTCCTCGACGGCATCGGTGTGGTGCAGCTCGGTGTCGACCACCCGCGCCCCGTCGTTGTCGCTCGCCTGCTCGGGCAACAGGTGCCGGCGGTTGGAGCTGGCATAGACCACCACGTTCTCCGGCGGCAGCTCCAGCGAACCCTCCAGCACGCGCTTGAGACCCTTATAGCGGGAATCACCCTGCTCGAAGGAGAGGTCGTCGCAGAAGATGACGAAGCGCTGCGGCAGGTCCAGCAGCGGGTCGATGATCTCCGGCAGATCACCCAGGTCATCGGCGTCCACCTCGATCATCCGCAGGCCCTGCTCGCCGTAAGCATTGAGCATCGCCTTGATCAGCGACGACTTGCCCGTCCCGCGCGACCCCCACAGCAGCGCATTGTTCGCGCCGCGACCGTGAAGAAAGCGCCGGGTGTTCTCTAACAGCGCGCCCTTCTGGCGCTCGACACCCAGCAACTGCTCGGGGACGACCGGATCGACCCGGTGCACCGGGCGCAGTCGTTGCGAACCGGCGCGCCAGATGGCCGCGTGGGTGTTATGCCAATCAATATCCGACATCAGCTACCAGGATCGGTGGGAGTGAGACCTGAAATATACATGGCATGGAACCCTCGAGCCGAGAGCCCCCTTCGCCTTGCCGAGCGGCCGGCTAAAGCCCCTCGTCGTGCACTTATTCCCCTCGGCGGATCACGCTGTTGATCGCGACCGACCGGCCACCGAATCGAAGCCCGATCTCCCTGCCGTTCTCGCTCGCACTGATGTGGAGGTGCGGTTCGAGGCTGTTTCCCGAGTTGCCGACTTCGGCCAACGGTTGCCCCGCCGTAACGACCTCCCCTGGCGCCACTCTGATGCTGCCTTGCTTCAAGTGGGCCATGAAGATATCCGCCTCATCACACCGCACTACGACATAGTTGCCCTCCGACTGCTCCGTGTCCGGGTGTCCCGGCGGGTTGTCCGGCAGACCGGCACGAACCCGGTCGATGGGCCCTTGGCATGGGCTATGGAGTCTCTCGCCGAAGATTTCGTAGGCGCTCAACGCACGCGGAGCAATGCCGTCCGCGCGATTGCCAAACCGGTTGAGCTTGACGATGTCGACAGCCTTCCTGTCGCCACTCAGGGCGTGGAAGGGGTTGGTGACGGCACTGCCCCCGCCCTGGAGCACGTAATAAGTGCCGGAGCCGAGCGGGAAATCGACATCAAGGGTCTCGCCCGAGGGATAATACGACGCGATCGCCAGAGCGTTGAGCACCGAGAACAGGAGAAATACCGACGCACGCAGGACCGTGATCCCGCCGACGCGAGCCCGGCCATGAGGGCTGCCGTGCCATATCCGGAAGAACAGGAACACCGCGACAACGGCGAACAACCCAGGAAAAACGTACCGCAGGTAATAGCTTGTGAAGGCCCAGCTGCCCGCGAGGAAGGCGAAGGCCATGATGCTGCCACTGGTCAACACCAGCACTGCCCAATCGAGCCGATCCCGGCGCCCACGGCTAATCAGCCAAACAAGAGCGGCCCCCGAAAGGAGCAATGGGTAAGCCGCGAACGCAATAGGAAGACTTTCACTCACAGCGCTGATCCAGAAGTGCACAACGGTGTGGTGAAAGGCAACTGGAGCAACGAGTAGGTGTCCCGCGCGAGCCCCACAGCAGTGCATCGTTCGCTGCGCGGATGTTCTTCCAAACAATATCTGACATCAGCTACCAAGAACGGTGGAACTCACAGCTTAAATATACATGGCAGGGAGTCATCGGGCGGGGAAGTCCCCTTCGCCTTGCCGAGCGGCCGGGGTGCCGCAGGGTCGGGGCGGCATGGACGCCGCCCCGAGGTTCGCCGCGACAGGACGTCGCGTCGAACCGACCCGTCCGCGGTACCCCGGACGGGAGGGAAGCCCGCAGGGCCAAGGCGAGGGGTGCCCTTCTCTTTGGGCACTTTCTCTTGGGCAAGCAAGAGAAAGTGCCTCGCGCGCTGAGCACTGCACAGCAGAGAAATCGCTTCACGTAAGAGCGTGCGAAGAAGAGCCCATCACGCTAAAGGGTTCTCACCCCTTTTTCGCGGTTAAGGGCGTGCGCCCCCAAGTAACCCCTTCCACCTGAAGACAGGCTATCCGTTTCCACCCGACGGCACCCCATGATTTTTCAAGAGTTTATGAACAAACCATAGAAAAGCGCCAATCATATTCAAAAGAATACCCGCTACAAAAATCTTCGTTTCTCCCCCCATGCGTTCCCACCACGTCTCATTGAGCCTTACTCCTTCCATATAGACGATATCGACGGTGCCATTATATTTGATCTCGTCGGCGCTCAAGGGTCGAAAAGAGGAGCGCGCGCCACGAAGCTCCATAGCCGCACCTGATTCCAACTCATGAGTTTCGCCTTCAATTCGGACTTCTTGACTATCAAGGGCTCCAATTTGCGCAAACTCTATATGCGCCACATTGCGCGGCACGCTAACAGAATCGTAATCCGGAATAACAAGCCAACCGCCTCCTCCATACACATTCAAGGTATTATCTTCACTGATTTTTAAAAACGAGAACTCATCTTTTCTAACGAGCTGAAAAAGAACACCCGACATGGCAACCTCGGTGTCCACTTCAAAATTGCCTTCACCCAGATCATCAAGACCCGCCATCCGACAATCGAGCTTGGAGTCTGCTCTTGAAAAAGGCACAGGGTTAAAGCTTATTCGGCGCTCCTCCCCATCCACTTCGATCACAAGGTCACGAACCGCGGGCACCATACCAGAGGAATCATAATCAACCATTATCGACGACATAAATGCTGACATATCACTCGATGCTGTCCAATAACGCAACGCGCCGCCAGTAATAAAAAGCGAAGCTTTTGTGCGACCATCTTCACTTTCGTCAAACCGTAACATCCGAATATTTTCTTTTGTATCAAGGCCAAATTTATCATCATCTTCCGACACCACCCCTAGAGTTAAATCCGAACCCCCAGAGAGATATTGAGCGGAAAAATTCTGCACGTCAGGAAATACCCAATAAGGCCTGTCTCCTTCGGAGATTTCAAGCTGATCTAAGTCCTGATGGCACTCGACTGGAAAGTAAACCTGAAGGTCCCAGGTTGACTCAGGGACATCTTTGCGCCATTCCAAAGAATGAACACTTTTGGGACTGAGCCACCTGACCCTGTCTGACTCGAATTCTTTTTTAGAAAAAATTAGTGAATTCGACGTGGGACCAAATGAAGAGTCATCCGCTTTTTCGTCGAAACCATCTTGAAGAACATACGTAATATAAAACTCTCCCTTAAGGCTTCCCTCGATATACACAGGCTGAACGTAAAAAAGGAGCCAAACAGCAATGTAGACAAACACATTAAAGACAAACCCAGAAACAACTGGGGCCATCACCTCTATACTCCGCCTAACGCGAAATGATAAGTGGCGCTGACCCACCGCCATTTCACCAAGATGCTTCAAGATAACAACAAAACCGGCCACAAAAACCGATCCAAATAGTGACAAAACAAGAAGGATCCACAAAATGTCTAGTGATAAGCCGTCAGATATCGCCTGATATACCGCCCCAACCGCAACCTGAATAACAAAGTTTAGAGAAAAAGAGACGGCAAAAACGAATCTATAAGAAACAGCGTTAAAAGCCGCAAATATCAACACAAAAGCCAACGCCAACGAATACCAGACAAATGACGCGCTCAGCCAATCACCTAATCCGGATACTGGCGTCACTAACATTCGACTGACGGACTCAGGAGACGGGAGGAAGAACTGGGAAATATATATATAAACAACGGGTCCGGTGCCAATCACTAATGAAAGGCCAACAACATTAGCCAAAAAGACAGAGGCAGGACCGGAGGTTTCTCGCATCGTCACTCTTTGTTTTCTCATTTTATATAAAATTGAAATAACAATCAGACTCAATAAAGCAATAATAATTAACATTCAGATCCCTCTGATGAGCAGCAATGCGTCGATATAACAAAATAAAAGCCCGCTCAAAGCGGGCTTGGCATACTTATTTCAAATACGGTGGAGGAATCACTCCGGCCGCATATGCGGGAAGAGCAGCACATCCCGAATCGACGCCGAATCGGTCAACAACATGATCAACCGATCGATGCCGATCCCCTCCCCCGCCGTCGGCGGCATGCCGTGCTCCAGCGCGCGGATGTAGTCGGCGTCGAAGTGCATGGCCTCCTCGTCGCCGGCTTCCTTCTCGTTGACCTGCTGGGCGAAGCGCTCGGCCTGATCCTCGGCATCGTTCAGCTCCGAGAAGCCGTTGGCAATCTCGCGGCCGCCGACGAAGAATTCGAAGCGCTCGGTGACGAACGGGTCGTCGTCCTTGCGGCGGGCCAGCGGTGAGACCTCGGCCGGGTACTCGGTGATGAAGGTCGGGTCGTGCAGCTTGTGCTCGGCGGTCTTCTCGAAGATCTCGATCTGCACCTTGCCGAGGCCATACGAGTCCTTGAGCGGGATGCCGAGCTTCTTCGCGACGGCACGCGCGTTATCGAGGTCGTCGATGTCGGCGGCGGTGAGATCCGGGTTATGGCGCAGGATCGCCTCGCGGACGGTCAGGCGCTCGAAGGGCTTGCCGAACTCGAAGGTGTCGCCCTGGTACTCGATCGAGGTGCCACCGTGGACTTCTTCGGCGCAGCGGCGCAGCAGGTCCTCGGTGAGGTTCATCAGGTCGTTGTAGTCGGCGTAGGCCTGGTAGAACTCGACCATGGTGAATTCGGGGTTGTGCCGCGTGGACAGGCCCTCGTTACGGAAGTTGCGGTTGATCTCGTAGACCCGCTCGAAGCCGCCGACCACCAGGCGCTTGAGGAACAGCTCCGGCGCGATGCGCAGGTACAGCGGCATGTCGAGCGCGTTGTGGTGGGTGACGAACGGCTTGGCCGACGCCCCGCCCGGGATGGCCTGCATCATCGGCGTCTCGACTTCCAGAAAGCCGTGGCCGTCCAGGTAGTCGCGGATGAAGCGGATAACGCGGCTGCGCAGGCGGAACGTCTCGCGCGCCGACTCGTTCATGACGAGATCGAGGTAGCGCTGGCGATAGCGGGCCTCGGTGTCGGACAGGCCGTGGTACTTGTCCGGCAGCGGGCGCAGGCTCTTGGTGAGCATGCGGATGGAATCCACGCGCACGGAGAGCTCGCCCTTGTTGGTCTTGAAGAGCACACCCTCGCCGCCGACGATGTCGCCGATGTCCCAGGTCTTGAAGTCCTGGTAGACGTCCGTGCCGACGTCGTCACGCGCGACGTAGAACTGGATGCGGCCGGACTGATCGAGGATTGAGAGGAAGCTTGCCTTGCCCATCACCCGCTTGGCCATGACGCGACCGGCGACCGCGACGCGCACGGTGTTCTCCTCGAACCACGGTTTGTCGTGCTCGCCGTACTCGGCCTGCAGTTCGCCTGCCATGTGTTCCCGGTCGAAGTCGTTGGGGAACGGGTTGCCGGTCTCGCGCAGCTTTTTCAGCTTCTCGCGGCGCTCGGCAATCAGTTGGTTCTCGTCGAGTTCGGGCTTTTGCTCGGCCATGGTGTCGGCTCTTGATGGTTGGATGGGCCGGGTTGCCGGCGTGTCTGTCGTTTGGGTTGTAGGAGCGCCTTCAGGCGCGATGCCATCGGGCTGCGATGCGTTTCGCGGCTAAAGCCGCTCCTACGGTTGTCTTCACTGTGGGAGCTTGCCTGGCAAGCGAATCGCGCGGGGCGCGAGTCCCGGTTCGAGGTTGTACCCCACGTTAGCGGGGACGGCCGCTATGGCGGCCTTCGCGAGCGGGGCTCGCTCCCACAATGGGGTTTCGTTTGGGTTTCGCGGCTAAAGCCGCTCCTGCGGTTCGCTTACAGGCCGCTCTTGAGGCTGGCCTCGATGAACGGGTCGAGGTCGCCGTCGAGCACGGCCTGCGTGTTGCCGGTCTCGTGGCTGGTGCGCAGGTCCTTGATGCGGCTCTGGTCGAGCACGTAGGAGCGGATCTGGCTGCCCCAGCCGACGTCGGCCTTGGTGTCCTCGACCGCCTGCGCCTCGGCGCGACGCTTCTGCATCTCCAGCTCGTAGAGCTTGGCCTTGAGCTGCTTCATCGCGCGATCCCGGTTCTGGATCTGCGAGCGCTCGGACTGACACGCCACCACCACGCCGGTGGGGATGTGCGTGAAGCGCACCGCCGACTCGGTCCGGTTGACGTGCTGACCGCCGGCCCCGGAGGCGCGGTAGACGTCGGTGCGGATGTCCGCCGGGTTGATCTCGATCTCGATGTTGTCGTCGACCTCGGGGGAGACGAACACCGAGGCAAACGAGGTGTGCCGGCGGTTGTCCGAGTCGAACGGCGACTTGCGCACCAGGCGGTGCACGCCGGTCTCGGTGCGCAGCCAGCCGAAGGCGAACTCGCCCTCGAAGCGGATGGTGGCCGACTTGATGCCGGCGACCTCGCCGTCGGAGATCTCGATGATCTCGGTCTTGAAGCCGTGCTTCTCGCCCCAGCGCAGGTACATGCGCAGGAGGATGGAGGCCCAGTCCTGCGCCTCGGTGCCGCCGGCGCCGGCCTGGATGTCCATGAAGGCGTTGGACTCGTCCATCTCGCCGGAGAACATGCGGCGGAACTCGAGGTCCTCGATCCGCTTCTCGAACTCCTGGACGTCGGACTCGACCGAGGCGATGGTGTCCTCGTCGTCTTCCTCGCCGGCCATCTCCACGAGCTCACGCGCGTCGGTCAGGCCATCGCGCATCTCGGAGAGCGTGTCGACGATGCGCACCAGCGAGGCGCGCTCCTTGTTCAGCGCCTGGGCGCGATCCGGGTCGTTCCAGACGTCGGGCACTTCCAGCTCGCGATCGACTTCTTCCAGGCGTTCTTTCTTCTCATCGTAGTTAAAGATACCCCCGGAGCGACTCGGAGCGCTCGATGAGGTTGTCGATACGATTCAGGATCGGGTTGATTTCGGCCATGGAATGCGGTGTCGCTGGTAGTCGATAAGAGTTGAAGCAAGCGTCATCCGATCCAATCCGGGTGACGCCCGGATTCGACAGGAAGTGCGGTAGTTTACTGAATGCCCACGGTTACCTCAAAGCGCATGGCGACGGGAAAACGAGGGAGCGCCATCGCCATATTCCCAAGCGTTTTCCCTGTGGCATGATGAGGCTCGGCCACGCGCCCAAGGCATGCCGTTTCAGCTATATACCCGCCGGCGAATCGCCCAGTTCGACCCCACGCGAATTGCCCGGCCAACGGACGACGACTACCGACTATGGAACACCAGCAACAGCCCCTTTGCCCCGCCGCCCGGCGTTCGGTCGGTCGGCTGGCCGCCGCGGCCCTCGCCGGCCTGCTGCTCCTGCCACTGGCCGCGACGGCGGCGAACGACGCCCTGCCCGCCAAGGTGAACGCCGAGCTCGCCGCGCAGAAGCTGGATGCCAACCACCTGGGACTGTGGGTGCAGGCGGTCGACAGCGACACCCCGCTGATCAACCACCAGGGCGACCGGCTGTTCAACCCGGCCTCGGTGATGAAATTGGTGACCACGGTCGCCTCGCTGGACGTGCTCGGCCCGACCTTCCAGTGGAAGACCGAGTTCCTGGCCGATACCAAGCCGGTCAACGGCGTGATCAACGGCGATCTCTACATCAAGGGCTACGGCGACCCGTGGTTTCGCAGCGAGGACCTCTGGGACGCCGTGCGACGCCTGCGCGAACTGGGCGTGCAGGAGATCCGCGGCGACGTGATCCTCGACGATTCGTACTTCGCGCCGATCGCCGCCGACCCGGGCGACTTCGACAACCGCCCGGACCGCGTCTACAACGCCCTGCCCAACGCCCTGTTGCTGGACAACCGCGCCGTGCGCATCAGCATCACGCCGCACGGCCAGGGCGAATCGGCGGTGAGCACCTGGCCGCCGAACCCGCGCATGGCGCTGGACAACAGCCTCAACCTGGTCAACCAGCCCTGCCGCTCGGACACCAATCGCCCCGTGATCGACATCCGCAACCCGACCGATCCGGGCGCGGAGATCCAGGTGCGCGGCACCGTCTCGCGCCAGTGCGCGCCGCATCTCTACTACCGCGTCGCGGGCGACCCGCACGATGCCTTTTTCCACGCCTTCAAGGAACTGTTCGAGTCCGCCGGCGGCAGCATCACCGGCACCTGGCGCCAGGGGCTGGTGCAGGCCGGCGCGACCCGGCTGCTCACCCACGACTCCCGGCCGCTGTCGAACTACCTGTGGCTGATGAACAAGTGGTCGAACAACGTCATGGCGCGGCAGATCATGCTGACCATGGGCGCGGAGATCGAGGGCACCCCGGCCACCGAGCTCAAGGCCGCGCGCGTGATCGAGCGCTGGGCCGAGGACCGCGGCCTGAACTGGGACGGGGCGGTAGTCGAGAACGGCTCGGGCCTGTCGCGCATCTCGCGGCTCTCCCCGCGCCAGATCGGCCAGATGCTGCTCTCGGTCTGGACGAGCCCGTACATGGCCGAGGTGATGTCCACCCTGCCCATCGCCGGCATCGACGGCACGATGAGAAAGCGGCTGACCGACGGCTCGATCCGCGGCCACGCCCACATCAAGACCGGCACCCTACGCGACGTGCGCGCCGGCGCGGGCTACCTGCTGGCCAAGTCCGGCCGGCGCTACGTGGTGGTCATGCTGCACAACGAACAGGGCGTGCAGTACGGCGGCGGCACGCGCGTGCAGGACGCCCTGCTGACCTGGTTGTACGAGAACGGCTGAACGCCGCCGGCACCTGACCCGACCGTAGGAGCGCCTTCAGGCGCGATGGGGCGACCGGTGGTTGCGTTTCGCGGCTAAAGCCGCTCCTACGCAGCCTTGCCGATCAATTGCTCGGCCTCGCAAGCTCCCGGTTCGGACTGCCGTTCCACTCGTTCGGGACGCACGCCGGCGCGATCGAGCACGGCTTCAACATCCCACCCCAACCACTTGAATCCCGGCGATTCGCATCCAATCATTCCGGTAGGAAACTGGTTTGATTGGAGGTGAGACATGGCTGCTATCGATCGTATTCGTGACCGCTTCGAACAGATCGGCACGTCAATTACCGAGGGCTGGCGCCGCCTGACCGACGCGGCCGGCCAGGCGGTCACCCGCTTTACCCCGAGCCATCGCGAGTCCGCCGAGGGCAGTCATGACCTGGATCGACGCAACATCGGCTGGGGCCTGTTGCCGGTGGAGGTGTTCGACCAGGGCGGCCGGATCGAGGTGCGCCTGGAGGCGCCCGGGCTCGAGCGCGAGGACATCGAGGTGGAGGTGGTCGACGATCACCTGCGGATCGCCGGCGAGAAGCGCGTCGAGCGCGAACACCGGCAGGGGGAATACCACGTGGCCGAGTGTGCCTACGGCTGTTTTGCCCGACTGGTGCCGCTGCCGGCGGCGGTCAAGGCCGACTCAGCGCAGGCCCGCTACCGGAACGGCGTACTCAGCGTGACCCTGGACAAGGCCGAGGACAGCCGCCGCCGGCGCATCGAGGTCCAGAACGGTTAGACCTGACCCGGCTGGCCTCCCTCGACCAAAAGCCAGGCGGGCTCCCCCGCTTGCGGCCGGAACGCCACGTCCACCAGCCAGTGCCCGCCGGCCCGCACCGCGGCGAGCTGCCCGCCGATCTCCACCCCGATCGCCGCGGGACGCTCCCAGGGCGGGATGCCCTGATCCTGGAACCATTGCTTGACCGGCAGGCTCGGTCGACCGACGGCCGGCCGCAGCCGTTCACTGCCGCCCACCGGCCGCAGGCGCCACGCCTCCGTGGTCTTTCTCAGCCGCCCCCCGTCGTCGTCGGACTCGGCGCTGACCGGCCGTCGACACAGTGCCCCGCCTTCGTCCAGCGACAGGCAGGACTGGTCGTCGGGCCAGTCCCGCGGCCGCGTCGGCTCGGGTAGCGATTGCAGCCAGTGAATACGCTCCCGGTAGCGACGCAACTGGCCGCCGGGCCACTCGAGCAGCGGCTGGCGGTCGGCCGCGGCGGTACGCAGCTGGGCAAGCCATTCGCCCAGCCGTTCCGGGGGCGGCGGCAGGCAACCCAGGCGGGCCAGCCACTGGCGCAGCAGGTTGCACTGGCGATGCGGCGGCAGGGCCGAGGCCCGGCGCCAGTCCAGCGTGGTCCGGTCGAGCGGCTGGCCGGCGTCCAGCTCGGCCAGCTCGCCGAGCAGGCCCTGCTCCATCGTCAGGCGCTGGGCGCTGGTGCGCACCCGTGAGACGGCATCCGGCCAGAAGGCGCGCAGCGCCGGCAGGACGTGGTGGCGCAGGTGGTTGCGGGCAAACCCCGGGTCGTCGTTGGCCGGGTCGTCGACCCACGAGAGCCCGCTCGAGCGGGCGGCGGCCTCGAGCTCGGCCCGGGGCGTGTCCAGGAAGGGACGCCAGTGCGCGAAGGCCGCCCGCGGCCGCCAGGCCGACATGCCCGACAGTCCTCGCCCACCGGAGCCGCGCATCAGGGCCAGCAGGATGGTCTCGGCCTGGTCCTCGGCGTGGTGCGCGGTCACCAGCACCGGGGGATGGGCGGGGTCGTCGGTCGCCGCCTCGGCGAGCGCGGCATCGAAGGCTCGGTAACGCGCGTCGCGGGCGGCCGCCTCGGTCGACCCCC
>NZ_SWAW01000013.1:0-65519 GCF_005096345.1 Guyparkeria sp. SB14A
GACAGGCGCGGATTTCTCCATCGAGGCCCGGAGCACTGACGTGCCCCACGACGAGGCCGAATAGATTGACGCAACCTGATTATCCACCACCCCAACGGGGCTTGCGATCGGGGAGCAGGCCATAGATGTGTCTGGCTCTCCAGTAGCTGAACGAAGCCACGGTGGGCGCTCGCCCCGCAAGCGAAACGCGCCGACGGCATGTGTCTCGGCTGTAGGTCGGGCTTCTGCCCAACGTCGGCCGAATGGCCGACTTGCTGGGACGGGACTACCCGATTGAGGTGTTGGAGTAGCGCGTTTTCTGGTGGAGGTGGAATGGTTTCGGGCGTTTGTTTGGCTTGGTGGGCTTGGCCAAACCACGTTGCCAACGCCCGAGGCACTTTCTATTGCTTGTCCAATAGAAAGTACCCAAAGACAAGGACACCCCGGCGCCTTGGCCCTTCGGGCTTCCCTCGCCGCCGCCGGGTTGCGGACGGGGCGGTTCGACGCGACATCGTGTCGCGCAGAACCTCGGAGCGACGTCCCTGTCGCTCCGACCCTGCAACCCAGCGGCGACGAGGCAAGGCGCAGGGGCCCCGGGGGTGTCAGCCGATGCACGCTTGGTCAGCAACGCCCCTAAATCGAATTAATTCCGGAAAAGATTGTTGATTTCCAGGTGAGCGAGTAGATCTCTGTTGTATGCGTCTTCGTTGTTTTCAAGGTTGGCCAACAGATCAGAGAAGTAGGTCCTCCTTCTGTCAAATCCAAGCGAGTCGAGGACGCCGTAGCATAATTTTCTACCTGTTTTTTTGTGGCCAATCTTATGTAGAAAACACCCGGTCGAGAAACTGTCTTTGTAAAGCATTTCTTGCTCTACATTTTGGCACTCGGATTCAATAATCTGTCTAAGCTTGTCTGTGGTAATGCTTTTCAACTCTTTCTCCTTTCCGTTGAGGTGTGTCGTTAATCACATAGCCATTTGTATGCTTCTGAGTCCCGACTCTTTTTAGCGCTCACTCCTACACCACCAGACCCCCTGTGCGAGCGAGCCCCGCTCGCGAAACGCGTCAACAGCGCGTGTCCAGCAATAAGCCGCACCAAGCGAATTGTTGGTGGCAGTGAGTCATCAGGCTCGGAAGTCCCCTTCGCCTTGCCGAGCGGCCGGGGTGCCGCAGGGTCGGCGCAACAAGGACGTTGCGCCGAGGTTCGCCGCGACACGACGTCGCGTCGAACCGACCCGTCCGCGGCACCCCGGACGTGAGGGAAGCCCGCAGGGCCAAGGCGAGGGGTGCCGTTCTCTTTGGGCACTTTCTCTTGGGCAAGCAAGAGAAAGTGCCTCGCGCGCCTGCCAAGTAGAGGAAAGAGAGGCCGTTGCACTTGAAGGCGTGCGAAACCAAACCTCGCCTGTTACTAAGTCGGCAAGGCTTTTGCGCCTCAGTTTTTACAGCCGTTTTTTTGGCAGGTGATTCGCTCGTGTGAGTTGACCCAGTGCTCTGGGTTCTTTTTTGTATCAAATCCGCATCCCGTCTGGCCGCCTTTGGTTCCTTTGTGAACTTCGCCAGTTGGTGTGTGTTTTACAGCCATGTTCAGTCCTCCTCATGAGGTGGTGGTTGAATCGAACTTATGGTTTTCTTCAATTTGATATGCGCCCTTAAAACAGGGATTGTTGATTTCTAGGGGGAGCATGGATGACTTCATGGACTTTTTCCACTTCGTACCACGTGTGCACAATCTCGCCTTCGTAGCCAATTGCCGTGTCTTGTTTGAGATCGGCTCGTATTGAGTCGCCAGGTTGGAGCGAAACACCCCCTTTCTTCTGGAAGTCAAATAGCCACCGCATGTCAGATATCTTTGCGTCTACTGAGTGTCCGTTGTGCCGGACAGACCACTTGGAATTTCCTAAGTAGTCTGGCTTTTTGATTTTTAGTACGTAAGTTCCTCGTTGGGTAATTATTTTGTCTGTGAGAACGGTTGTTATTATCTCGGTGGAAATAGAGAATCTCTTGTTGAATTGAACTTTTCCGAGCGGGCTCCAATACGCTAGGCTGTCATGCTCTTCGAGCACACTTAGAGCATTTGACATATGGTTTAAATTTTCAAGTAAGCGTTTTCGATTTATCGGGCTGTAAGCGGGTATTTTTTTAACGTTAGATTCTTTGGCTAGGCTCTCTATTTCGTCTTCAAGTGACTTTATTTCATCAATGCTTTCTACAGAGTCTCGTTTGTCACACCAGCGAATTATTGCGTACTTCGATTTTAGAAGGAAGTGGCCTATGAGCTGCCGGATATCAGCGTTGTTGAGTGCTTCGTCAGGAAGGTCAATCAAAACGTCACGAAGCTTGGATCGGATAGATCCACTTTCTATGTCAGTGAGTACTACGGATGGCGTGCATGAACTTGATATTACCGCGCCTAGATCTTCGTCTAGATTGGAAAACATATCGATCATGTTCCCCATTGCGTGGAAGACTCTCGAGGGATCGCCTTCGCCACGCTTGTAATCTAGGTAAAGCTCATACTCCGTTTGGCGGTTCCCCATTACTTCGGAACGTCCTAGTTAATTTTTGTAAATATTTAGGAATAAACAAAAAACCCGCCTTCCGGCGGGTTTGTTTGTGAATTGACACATAAAGTGAAAGCATGGGAGCCGCAAGATCAACGGTTTGTGCTGTTGTGTTGCCTCAGTGACAGTTTTCGGCGGTCGGATAAAGTGAAAAAATGGCATCTGCAGAACCTATAAGATGAAAAAAGTGACTAGCCTGGAGGTAATCATGATCATGATCAAACGCAGAGCAGAAACATTGCCCCCCGTCTTGTGTGATCTACGATCGGCTCGAGTTCATGATTGAAGTTGGATGGCTGAGGCTATTCCTCAGCGGTTGACGTCAACCTTCTAGAACGATTAGTGTTTGGCCGTGCGCGAATTCATCGTCAAATCGCTGGTACTGCTGGTCTTCTCAGCGAACCTCACCTGGGCCGCGGAGCAGGGCGTCGAGGTATTCGGTGCCTGCGCGTCGGTCGATGTGGTCTCCGCGGCCGGCAGCGATGGCGAGAGCGACCAGCATGCTCCCGGTACGACCTCCCACCATTGCTCTCACGCCAGTGTCCACTTCACCGGGCTTCCCGACACGTCGGTGTCGATCCCGCATGGTTCGTCGTCCGCCGCCCCCCTGGCTGAGCTGACGGACTGGCAGTCCCGAGACGTCGAGCCGCGCCTGCGCCCTCCCAGGGTTTGAGCATCTTCTGATCGAAGCACCCCATCGGCCGCCGATCCTGCGGTCGAGTGGGATTTCTGTGTCTTATCTCCCGATCCGAGGTTGCTCATGTCCTCCACGACGATTCCCGTCCGCCGCCGGCGGATGGCTGCCGCGCGTGCCCCGTATGGCACCGCGCTGGCATCGCGGATTTTTTCCACGCCGATCGCCGGCGGTTGCCTGTTGATCGCCAGCGCCCTGATTGCGCCCCCGGCGTTGAGCGAGTCCCCCGATGCCCCGCTGACCCTTCAGGGGGCGGTCGAGGCGGCTCTGTCCAACAATTTTGCCGTGCAGCAGGCCGCCTCGGCGGTCCGCATGCGTGAGGGCGAGGCCGTCCACGCCGGTCGACTCGTCCCATCGAACCCGGTGCTCTCGGCGCGTACCGCCCGTCGGGATGGCCCGGATGGCCAGTCCACCGACTTCGGTATCGCCATCACCCAGTCGCTGTTCACCGCGGGAAAGGGTGAGCTGGCGGAACAGGCCGCCCGCAACCGCCAGGGCGAGGCCGAGCAGCGGCTGGATTACCTGCGAACGACCGTTGCGGCCCAAACGCGATCCGCCTTCCTCCAGGTGTTGAGCGCCCAGGAGCGCCTCGACACCGCACAGCGCCTGATCACGCTCAACCGTGAGGTCCGTGATTTTGCTCAACGGCGCCTGCAGGCCGGCGAGGGGACGCGGCTTGAGGTCAACGCTGCCGCCATCGGTGTGGGCCGAGCCGAAGCCGAACTGGCCAAGGCTCGTCAAAAGTTGAGCGCGGCTCGACTTGCCCTCACCGAGCAATTGGCGCTGGACCCGGCGGCGTCCGTGGAAATCCGTGGCCAGCTTGAACCGGCGCCTCTGGAGATCGACGACACGGACGCCTTGTTGCGCCAGGCGATGCAACGGCGGTCTGACCTCGTAGCGGCAGCCCGCTCGGTTGCCGCGGCTCGCGACGAGCTGCGCCTGTCGAAACGCCAGTTGATGCCGAACCTGACCGTTGGCGCCTTCTACGACAAGGAGGAGTCCAACGATGTCGCCGGCGTTTCCCTCTCCGCTCCAATCCCAGTGTTCCACCAGTTCGAGGGCGAGCAGCGCTCGGCTCAGGCGCGCCTCGACCGGGCGCAGATCGAAGAGGATGCCCTGCGCCAGCAGGTCCGCCGCGAGGTGCTCATGGCGGTGGCCGATTACCGCTCGGCCCGCGAGCGGGTGGACGTGTTCGGCAGCCAGATGCTCGCGAACGCGGAAGAGAACCTCGCGTTGACCCGTCGCGCGGTCAAGGCCGGTCAACTGGGTGCGCCGGCCATTACCACCGCGCAGAACAACCTGATGGAAGTGCGCGGCCAGTATCTCGCCGCGCTCGATGACTTGATCGCGGCCGGCGCCGCACTGGAACGCAGCACCGGCGGACTGCTCCGCCTCGCGCCGACTTCCTCCACCGAATCCTGAGAGACCACGTCATGAACCGAACAAATCACACCTACCGTCGCCTGTCCTATTCGATTGCCCTCGCGCTGATGGTCGGCCTCGCCGGTCCCGCGGCAGCCGAGACCGGCGGGAAGCATGCCGACCACGAGGAGCCCAAGGCCGGTCACGAAGAGAAGGAGGCCGGCCATGAAGACCATCAGGGCCATGAAGAGGAGGAGGCCGGCCACGAGGACCATGAGGGCCATGAAGAGGAGGAGACTGGCCACGAAGACCATGAGGGCCAAGGCAAAAAAGACAGTCATCAAGGCCACGAAGAGGCGGGTGCCGATGCCGTCCATCTCACCGACGAGCAACTCGACCCGCTGACGATCCGCACCGCACCTGCCGAACCGGGCAGTGCCGAGTCGCTGCTTAGCCTGCCGGCGACCGTGTCATTCAACGCCGACCGGGTCGCGATGATCGGTCCCCGGGTGCGAGCCAAGCTGGTTCGGATGAACAAGGGGTTGGGCGATCCGGTCAGCGCCGGCGAGGTGATTGCCGAGATGGACAGTGTCGCCCTCGGGCAAGCCAAGGCGGCCTATCTCAAGGCCCGGGCGCGCTTCGAGACCGCGCGGTCGAACTACGAGCGGCAGAAGGGGCTCAACGCCCAGCAGATCGCGAGTGACGCGACACTGGTCGAGGCGCGTGGGCGCTATCGCGAAGCCCGGGCCGACCGGGACGCCGCGGTCGAGACGCTGCGTCTCTACGGCCTGTCGCGCGAGGCGATCGAGGCAATCGATGCCAACAGCGAACAGCCGCTGTCCCGCTATTCGTTGACCAGCCCGATCGACGGCGTGCTCCAGCGTCGCGCGGTCAGCCCCGGGCAGACGGTTGGTCCCGAAAGCACCCCGATTCATGTGGTCGATACCGAAACCGTCTGGCTCGAGATGGATGCCTTCGAGAAGCAGATCGCGGACCTCGCCGTTGGTCAGACCGTACGACTTAGCCTTCCGGCGCTCCCGGAGCAAGGGTTCCAGGGTCGAGTCGATTGGATCTCCCGCGAACTGGCTGCCGATTCCCGCACGTTGACGGTCCGTGCGGTGATCGACAACCCGGATGATCTTCTCCGGGCAGGCATGTTCGGCACCGCGACGGTCCAGACCGACGGCCACCCGGGTGCCCTCCTGGTCCCCGTTGGTGCGGTACAGCGGTTCGAGGACAAGCCGCACGTCTTTGTTTCGGGCGACGAGCCGGGGGCGTTCCGCGCCAAGCCGGTGACCGTCGGGCATGAATCGAACGGCATGATCGAGGTGCGCTCCGGTATCGAGGCGGGACAGCCGGTGGTGGTCGAAGGCGCGTTCGACCTGATGTCCATTCTCACAGCCGGTGGCCGCAGCGCTGCCCACAGCCACTAAGGGAGGCGGCATGATCAATCGACTGATTTCAATGGCGCTCGCCAACCGGCTGCTGACACTGGTGCTGGTGCTCGCTCTGGCAGCCGGTGGCGTTTATTCCGTCCTGAAGGTGCCGATCGATTCCTTCCCGGATGTCACGCCCTCGATGGTGCAGATCTATACCAGCAGCCCCGGCCTGTCGCCGGTGGACGTGGAAACTCAGGTCAGCTACCCGATCGAGATCTCGATGTACGGGCTGCCCGGACTGGATCGGGTGCAGAGCACGTCGATCTTCGGGCTGTCCCGGGTGAGCGTGTACTTCGAGGACGGTACCGACATCTACTTCGCCCGCCGCCTGGTGATGGAACGTCTCGCGGCCGCTCGCGAAGAGATTCCCGACGGGCTGGGCGATCCGCAGCTCGGTCCTATCACGTCGGGGCTTGGCCAGGTTTTCCTGTACGAAATCCGCAACAAGGAGGGGGCTGACCATTCCTTGATGGAGCGGCGGACCGCGCAGGACTGGATCGCCAAGCCGATGTTGCGCACGGTGCCCGGCGTGACCGGCGTGCTGTCGATCGGTGGGCAGCAGAAGCAGTACCAGGTGCGGCTGGACCAGAATGCGATGGTCGCGCGCGACATCACCGTTGCGGACGTCCGTAGCGCCATTGTGGCCAACAACCGCAACGTCGGCGCGTCGTTCATCAATCGCGGCGGCGAGGAGTACGTGGTCCGCGGTTACGGTTGGATCGATCCGGGCAAGCAGGGCCTGCAGGACATCCGCCGGATCCAGGTCAAGCGTGGCGCCAACGGTGAGCCGGTCTACCTCGATGACATCGCCGAGGTCGGATATGGTCCATCGATTCGCCGCGGCACGCTGGTGGCCAACGGCGAAGAGAGCGTCGGCGGGTATGTGCTCAAGCTGATCGGCAGCAACACCCAGGAGGTGCTCGCGGCGATCGAGGAACGGGTCAAGTCCATCCAGACCGCCTTGCCCGACGGCATGACCCTGGAACCCTTTTATTCACAGGGACAACTGATCGAAAAGGCCGTCGGGACGGTGGAGAAGGCACTGCTCGAGGGCATGGTTCTCGTGTTGGTGCTGTTGTACTTCTTCCTCGGCAACTTGCGTTCGACGCTCATCGTGATCGCGACCCTGCCGCTGGCCGTGCTGGTTGCCTTCATCGCCATGAAGGTGACCGGCATGTCGGCCAACCTGATGAGTCTGGGTGGCCTTGCCATCGGCATCGGCATGATGGTCGACGGCGCCGTGGTGATGATGGAGAACATCTTTCGCCACATGGAGGAGAGGCGCGAAGAGCGCGTGCCACTGACGAGGCTGGTCGGCGAGGCCGCCCGCGAGGTGGCCCGCCCGATCGTGTTCGCCATCAGCATCATCATCATCGTCTTCCTGCCGCTGTTCACGTTGCAGGGGGTCGAGGGCAAAATGTTCGCGCCAATGGCCTACACGATCTCGTTTGCCCTGGTCGGCGCGCTGGTCATGGCGCTGACCCTGGTGCCCGTGCTTTCCACACTGGTGTTCTCGAGTGACTCGGCACCCGCCGAGCCGCGGCTGGTCCGTTGGCTGCGGGCCGGGTACGTGCCGCTGCTCAAGCGTGCCATTGGGAAACCCAAGATCGTCTTCCTGATCGCGGTGGCCCTGTTCGGTTCGAGCCTGGCGCTGTTTCCGAAACTCGGCACGGAGTTCTCGCCGACGCTGCGTGAAGGCACGCTCATGGTCCGCTCGACCCTGCCGCCGGGGGCGAATCTCCCGACGTCGATCGATTACGCCGAGCGGATCGGAAAGGTGTTTTCCGAGTTCCCGGAGGTGACCGGCAGTTACGCCCGCGTCGGGCGAGCCGAGGTCGGCGGGGACCCTGAGCCGGTCAACGTGGTGGCCACGATCATCAACCTCAAGCCACTGGATGAATGGAGCGCCGGGCGTGACTACGAGGGGCTGCAGGCCGCCATGTCAGAGCGGGTCGACGAGGTGTTGCCGGGCCTGGCGAACAACTTCTCGCAGCCCTTGCAGTTGCGTACCGACGAGCTGCTGTCCGGCGTGTTGGCCGAAGTCGTGATCAGCCTGTACGGCGAGGATCTCGACCAGCTCGCCCGTTACGGCAAGGAGATCGAGGCGATCGCCAAGAATGTCGACGGGGCGGTTGACGTCCGCATGCAGCAGCAGGGCGGCAAGCCGCAGGTCGTGGTCCGGCCGGACCGTGAGCAACTGGCCCGCTACGGCATCCCGCTGGACACCGTGCTGAAGACGCTGGAAACCGGCGTGGGCGGTGCCACCGCCGGGCAGGTGTTCGAAGGCGTCCGCCGTTTCGACATCTTCATGCGCTTGAAGGAGCAGAGTCGTGACCAGGTGGATCAAATTGCCAATATGCAGTTGCGCACCGACGACGGCGCGCTGATCCCGCTCTCGCGGGTGGCGGACGTTGAAACCATTGTCGGGCCAAAGAAAGTGTCACGCTCGAATGCCAGTCGTCGCGTCTACGTGCAGCTCAACGTGCGCGGCCGTGATATGGGCGGCGTGGTTCAGGACATCCAGCAGCGCGTCGCCAACGAGGTGGACCTGCCGGCCGGCTATTACGTCGAGTACGGCGGTCAGTTCGAGAACCAGCGGCGGGCGATGGCCACGCTTTACGTGGTGGTGCCGATTACTCTGGCACTGATCTTCCTGATGCTGTTCTCGGCGTTCGGTAGCTTGCGTTACGCCACGTTGATCTTCCTCAACGTGCCGTTTGCCGTTACCGGCGGGATATTCGCCCTGTGGCTATCCGGGTTGTACCTGTCGGTGCCCGGCGCCGTGGGCTTTATCGCCGTGTTTGGCGTGGCCGTGCTCAACGGCGTCGTGATGGTGTCCTACATCAACCAGCTTCGCGACCGGGGGATGGAGGTCGCCGACGCGGTGCGGACCGGCGCCGAACACAGGCTGCGTCCGGTCCTGATGACCGCCTCGGTGGCCATTCTGGGTCTGATTCCATTGCTTCTGGCTGACGGGATCGGCTCGAACGTCCAGCGTCCGCTGGCCGCAGTAGTGATTGGCGGCCTGGTGACCTCGACACTGTTGACGTTGCTTGTCCTGCCAAGCGTATATCGCTGGTTCGCCGTGCCGCGGCGTGATGTCGACGTCTAACCATAGGAGACCGACCATGAAGGAAATCAAGGCCTATATTCGCCAATCCATGACCGATGCGGTCGTGGATGCCTTGGAGGCCATGCCGGGGATTCCCGGCGTGGCCGTCACGCCCACCTACGGATTTGGCCACGTCGTCGATGATGGTCAGCCGGCACGCGTGGAGATGACAAGACTGGAGATCGAGGTGCCCGACGCGATCGCGGACTCGGTGGTGGATTGCGTGTGCGAACACGCCCGCACCGGGGCGGGGCACGTCGGTGATGGCCGGATTTACGTCACCGAGCTCGCGCGCACCGTTCGCATCGCGGACGGCGCCGAAGGAGAGGCGGCGTTCTAAGGGATAGATTCCCAGACGTGGTAACTGGTTACTGATCTCTCGTTCGCGGGGGGCGAGCCGGCATGACAGCGGATTACCGGCCGCCCATCAGTCGGCTGGGTGTAATCAGTGAACAACCTGATGGCTTTACACATCTAGGGGCCCTGAAAGGTGGGCCATCGTCCTTACGTGGGGTACTTTGAATGAACAAATCTTGTGACAGCGCTTGTGGCAGCGATGCAGAGGTTTCGGAGGATACGAGTGCGCAGGCCGCCTCCAAAGCTTCAGGGGCGTGGATCAGCAGGTATGACGTGCCGAAGATGGATTGTCCATCAGAAGAGCGAATGATTCGCTTGGCCTTGAGCGGTTTTAACGAGATTCGAACATTGTCGTTCGATTTGTCGAACCGCCGGTTGGAGGTCGTTCACGATGGCGAGCCTGCCCCGATCACGTCAAAGCTGGTGACCCTGGGGCTGGGCGCTTCGCTTCAAGGTACCACTGTTGCCGACACAGCGACAATCAAGGCCGTGGAGTCCTCTGCGCCGTCTGCAACACAAGAATCCGGCACTTTGCGTTGGTTGCTCGGGATCAACGCGGTTTTGTTCGTGGTGGAGCTGACAGCCGGCCTGATCGCTCAGTCCACTGGCCTGATTGGCGAATCACTCGACAATTTTGCTGATGCGGCGGTCTATGGGCTTGCTCTTTATGCGGTTGGACATAGCGTAAAAATGCAGGTGCGTGCCGCCCACCTCGCCGGCATCTTGCAATTTATTCTGGCTATTGGCGTACTCGCGGAGGTGTTTAGGCGCTTTGTGTTCGGCAGTGAACCTGAATCACTGGTGATGATGGTTATTGCGTTCGTCGCATTGATTGCCAACACAACGGCTCTGTTACTGATATCGAAACACCGAAATGGCGGGGCTCATATGAAGGCGAGCTGGATATTTTCGGCGAATGACGTAGTGATCAACGTGGGCGTCATTACCGCCGGAGCCCTGGTCGCTTGGACTGGGTCGAATTATCCGGACCTGATTATCGGCACCATTGCGGGGATAGTCGTGCTTAACGGTGCAAGACGTATTCTGGCGCTCAAGGCTTGACTACGGTGCTTTGCATCTATTGCGTTTGGCGGGGACTTTCTCGTTCCTCAACCTCTCCACGTTCAACGAGTCTTCAATGCCCTCCAGCCATTGGGGTGCGATTCAAAGATGGCGGCCTCCACAATGGCGGCGAGGTGAGTGCAAGGGGGCGCATGCGCCGACAGACCGGGTTTTCTGATTCAACGGGGTCAATAGTGTTGGGTCATTAGATGACAACAAAAGGAGGACACATGGGACATCAACACGATCATCCCCACCTTGACCCGAGTTCCGGCGATCGTCGAGTGAGCATCGCCATCTGGGCCAACGGCATACTCACCGTTGCCCAGATCGTCGGGGGCATTCTCGCGGGAAGTCTCGCGCTGATCGCGGATGCGCTGCACAATTTCTCCGACATGGCAGCCCTCGTAATCGCGTTTGCTGCCCGCAAGATCGCGAGGCGCCCGCCAGACTCCAAGATGACGTTTGGCTACGCCCGAATCGAGATCGTCGCCGCCCTGATCAACTACACCACCCTGATTCTGGTTGGCGCCTATCTGATTTACGAAGGCACGATGCGTCTGATCGATCCGCCCGAGATTCAGGGCTGGATCGTCGTGATCATCGGCATGGTCGCTCTTCTCGTCGATACGCTGACGGCCTTGCTCACTTGGTCGATGCAGAAAAATAGCGTCAATATCCGCGCGCTATTCCTGCACAACCTGTCCGATGCTCTTGCGTCCGTTGCCGTGATCGTGGGTGGGGCACTGATCCTGCTGTACGACATGCGCTGGGTGGACCCCGCGATCACGATCGGTATCGCGCTCTATATCCTTTATCTCGCCTTTAGCGAGATCGGGGGACCGATCCGGACGCTGATGCTGGGTTCGCCGCCCAATATCGACGGCCAGTCAGTGATTGAAACCCTGCGTGGCGTCGACGGTGTCCATGATGTTCACCACGTTCACTTGTGGCAGATGCAGGAAAACGCCGCCGCGCTCGACTGCCATGTGGTTGTCAAGGAAGCCGATTGGTCGCGACTCGAGGCAATCAAGGCGGACATCAAGGATCGGTTGAAGACTCGCTTCGACATCGGCCATTCCAGCCTGGAATTCGAGCACATCGATCACGCCCACCAGGGTGCCAACCTTTATGGGCATGAGTGACCGGCCCATGAGCGCTCGAGTCGCCGGAATCGTCCCGGGGGCTCATCCATTCCGGGGGCGGATGGGCCCGGGGTAATGCGCTGTCGTTACCCCGAATTCCGCAGGAAATCGTGTTCGAAACGGTCGACCGGGCGGCCGGGCAAGGTTCGGTGGTGAGCCGTCTTGGTTTCTATTAATCGGTTGCGTCGGGGATCAGGCGGTTGGGAATCCAGTGCAGGTAGGCGGCCATGCCGAACAGCTCGATAAGCGACTGGAAAACGATCACCACGATCGCTGCTTGCCAGGCCTCGGGCAAGGCCAGGGCGATCGGCAGCATGACGAACGAGTTTCGTGTGCCGAAGCTGAAGGCCAACGTCCGGGTGGGCCGGTCGCGAAGACCGAAGAGCCGGCCGATCCACTTGCCCAGAAAGGCGGCAGCGACAAGGTAGGCGACGAAAATCAGGGCCACCTGGATCAGTACCCCGGTGAGATCCGACACCGTCGCGACCTGTGAGGCGGAAATCACGAAGACAACCAGTGCCAGCAGCGGCACGGGTAATAGGCCCAGCCCATCGACCAACGTCTTGGCCCTCGGCCGACGCTCGGCCAATCGCTCGGTGATCCAGGCGAGGACCAGGGGGGCGAGGATCAACCCGGCGAACGCGGTCAGCAGATGGGTGCTGAGTGCCGCCTCGACCAGGTCGCTGCCGAGAAACAGCCACAGGTAGATCGGAAGCGCCAGCAACTGCATCAGCAGCAAGACCGGCGTGGAGGCGATCGCCCGGGCGGTGTCACCCCGACCGAGGTGGGTGAAGCTGATGAACCAGTCGGTGCATGGAACGAGGAGTACCAGCATCACGCCGAGCTGGACGGCCGGCGACAGCGGCAAGGTAGACACCAATCCGCCGACCAGCAACGGGATTACCACGAAATTGCCGACCAGCAGGGCTCCCAGAAAGCGCAAGTCGGCCAGCCCCTGACCGACGTGAACCAGAGGCACTTGCGTGAACGTGGCATACAAGAGGGCGCCGAGTAGCGGCCAGAGCAGCGGGTCGAGCCGGGCGGCGGTCTCGGGTTGGCCAAGGCCCAGCCCCAGGCCCGCCGAGATGGCGATGAGGTAGACCCATACCTGGTGGCGTTCCATCCAGTCGCGCATTGCAATCGATCGTCCAAATAGCGGCATGATATCCCTGTGAAAGACATCGAGGCCGGTGTTTTCGTATCGGGCGCCGGTTACCCGTCGTTCGGGTGGTGTCGGCCACGGCAAACCGTAATATCCTCCGGGCATGAGTGATGCCGATCTTCCCCTGGTGATTGCCGGCCCAATGCTGCGCCGGTTTGGCCGGCGACAGTTGATCCTGACACTGGTGATCTCCGTCCTTGCAAACTTCCGGGGATGCGGTGTTCTGTCCAGAGCGATGCTCCTGGCTGATTGTCCCAGTAGTTCGGCTGATGCTTCCTGCGAGTGCCAGTCTGTTGGTACGGTCGCTCGTGCGGAGGTATTGGTAATGCCTACCTGTCGACTCATTCAGACAGGCGTGGGCGGCCTGTTTTGCACTGACAGGTTGAGTGAGTATGGCAAGTTTGGGAGTTGGCGTCTGGATCCTTAATTCCACAGATTTTGGAAATAACGAGTAGCCTAGTCATTTTGTGGAAGGATCGCCTGAACTCCAATCTCGTGGTCGAACATGTAATTGCTGAATTCATCCACCCCCGGGCCGGAAATTGGGGAAAGCTTGCCAAGACGTATGGCGTTGCCGATATCTTGCCGCGTCTTCCCAGTCAGGTTTGCTAATTCCTGTGTGCTGACTGCAAAACCCCGTAACGCTTTGATGCGTTCCAGATCTCCTCGCTTGGCATAGCGACCACCGAGACCATCGTCAACAAGTACAAGGCGTTTGGGCTTGAGCCAGTCGATTTCAAGGCGACGCTTGGCAATCCCTAGCCACTTCGTCACATGCTCTAGTCCGACGAGTTCTTTGTTATCCTGGTACGCTTCTAGATAGGCTGTTACTGTTTCTCGAGAGAAGAAACGCTTATTGCCGAGCGCGCCGCCATGCTCCAACGGTTTTAGGAATCCGCCCTTCACAAGGCGGGCGACTTTCTGGACGCTTATATTGCCCAACAACTTAGCCACATCTTCGGAATCCATATAACGGGTCTCTGCTTCAGCACGAAGACTTCGCTCACCTTTTTTTGGCCGGCCTGCGCGAGTTCTATATATCGTATTGCGCTTGATTTCGGACATGTCTAGTTGGTCAATCTGGCGCCGGGGGAATACATAGATTAGGCCACTGTCTATTCCAGGGCCAGATACTGGCGTCGCACCCGCATTCATGAGGCGTTCAGCTAAGTTTGTGACATTAAAGCCATGTTTTGTGGCAATCTCCCGGGCCAAAACATACTGCTTTCGGAAGTGAATTAATTCCAATTTTGTGATGTAGCGCTGGGGGGTTCGATGATTGATCTTACGCCTCTGGAATTGGATCAATCCGTTCGCCATGAGTTGGTAAACAGCACTCTTGTAGAGGTTGAGTTTTCTGGTTAAGTCACCCACCGTGAGCAAATTATCCCGATCAGGATCATTTATCCCGATAAAACGTAGTAGGGAGGCCTTGTCGAGATATATCCCTAAGAGACCTAGCTCCTTGTCGAATCCGACAACATTTATAATTCCGTCTAATGTTGCTTGAATTATTTGTGAAAATTTCTTGGTGGACGAGTTCTTGTGCGTTTTAAGGTACTCAGAAACTGTTACACTGCCTCGACGATCCTCGTTGCTTAATAGGACGTTTCGTTCGTCAATCTTGGCCAACATCTGGTTGAGGGTCATAGCATCGATTAGAATGTCTCGGTAGCCGTCGATCTGAGGTCCGCGAAAAGCTTTGATGACTTCGGCACTAAGCAGGAGTTTGGCATTATGAGGCGAAATGCCAAGGATGTGCGCGGCTTCCTTTAGGGTAACGAGTTGATCTAAAGTGTTCTTTAAATCTATGACGTCTTTGAAAAAGTAACAACCATCCTCTTGGGGGTCTGGCAAATGGTGCTTAGCAAGTGATGCAAAACTCGGAGCTGTTACATCGAGTAGCCCGATTGTTGATTTCGACCCTATCAGACCGAGAGTTTCAGGTTTTCTAGGTGGGTCGAGGGGGGAGATTGCTCGGGCCTCATCCGAGGCAATAAAATCGTGGAACTTGTCCATTATTGTGTTATAGACCGCCGGTTGCTCATCTTTATAGGGGAAGCGGTCTAGGGTCATGCTCACACGGTGCATGAGTGCAGAAGTGCTAAAAAAAGGGAATTTGGCGCGCTCAACTTTAATGACGTCTCTCAAGAATATTTCGAAGCTTAGAGGCCATTGAGAGAAGGGCGCGAAGGCTGTAGCCACATCGTTACGGCGCTCCTCGACCGGACAGTCCCTAATGCCAAGCGTGGCGCCTGACCAAGGCCGTTTCTTGGTGAGCATGTAACCTATATGGAGTAGCGCTCCAAGTGAGGCCATGTCTTTGACAAGGGGGTGATCAGTTATCGTCCCCGTTTCAATGCACTCGGCCACCATGCGCGATACGAGGAGCTTCTCCTCATCTGCACTGACGGGCTTGACAGCCGTGAGATCCGCGTCGCACCGGCACTTGGACACACTTGGTCTCGCCCAGTTGATATACTCTCCGCATGCCGTGCATAAACTGGTCAGCTCAATCCCATGCGCGTGACAGGCGGTATAGGGTGCGAGGTCCCATAGTTGCCGGTGATATTCACTCTCTGTAAGGCACTTAACGCAAACAGCGGGTTTTCGGAATGAGAGCAGGTTGCTTGGGACCTGGGCTAGGCCGACTCTCAGCCGAAGTTCGGAGTCTGTTGAAACTGGTTGATAGCTCAGCCCCTCAAGGCTTTCACTCGTCTTGTCGACGATCGCGGCCAAGGGTTTGAGGTTAGCCTGGCCTTTGGCGATGGGTGGGATGCGTGAAAGCCAGCTATTGCTATTAGCCAAACCGGTCAGCCCAAGGATCACACTGGGCGAGTCATACGCATTGGCTTCAGTTAGGCGTACTAGGTAACCCGGCAGACTTTCGTCCGACATCGGGGCTGGTCGGATTAGCAGTTTTCGTCTGGCCGTCTGCGTCATTGTGTATACCCCATGGCAATCAACTGCGATTTAGCACCTCGGAGGCAGTCAGTTTTTTCTGTTTGGGGCGAATCCTGTTGCTGGTACCAAGCGGATTTTCGAACTCTTTCTGTACCATCGGCCACGTTTTGATGGCTTCCAGATCCACTTGAAACGGGTTCTGAGGGAACTCGTCGCCTTGGATGCTTCTCCGCTCGTACGCCCGGGCAAAATGACCAGCATCCAATTTGTGATCACCATCCTGAATGGCGAATCGGGCCGCCTGCTTGATCAAGGTCATGACATTGGCCGCTGTGCCATGACTGGCGATGTAGAGAGGAAACGCGAGATCTATTTCAGCCAAGCGAGATGCAGCTTGCAAAGGAAGCTTCTTTTCGACCTCGGCTAGGAATTTTCGGAATTCAACCTGTCCCTGATCTGCTTTCCATGAAAACGGGGCGAGGCGTCTTCGCACCATGAAACGGCGTTTAAGTTGAGGACTCGTTTCAAGGATAGCCTCTGACTCTGGCATCCCGATCAATATCATCGGCACCTTCGTGCTATTGATCAATGACTTAATCCAGTCAGAAACGTCCTGAACAACACGTTGGGTCTTGTTGTCGATCAAGTGCTGGAACTCGTCCAGCAGAATGAGTTCAACGCCGCAATGTTCGATCAGATGGGCTAGGCGCTGACCTTGGGTGACAGTGGTTCCGCGATCAGGAGCTGGGTCACCAAGAGAGTCCAGTAGGGCCGTGGCGACACCCTTGATAGTTGCTTTGGCAGGGATCTCTGCGTGAAATACAGGTACATGGGTTCGATCCGTCTCATCGATGGGCGGGTACTGTTCCAGGTATTGCTGTATCAAACTGGTCTTTCCGACACCAGAACTACCGGTTAGGAACATACATTGGGGTTCTGCCGTGATTTTCGAGGCCTCGTGGCACTCCCCAATGAGTTCTACCAGTTCCCTGATGCGCGGGTACATGACATAAATCTGTTCGATCCAGCGAATGCGATCGAGCTCATCGTTCGCAAGCTCTCCAAATTTACTCACCCCTCTCCTCCTCTCCTTTGCGTTTCAGCGTATATCCTGCCTCCCAGCCATCGGTGTCTTCGTACAACGACGCAAGGAGTTCATCCTCGCTGGGCTTGGCGCTTTGTGGTGTCGCATCAGCAACAGTTTCTTCCTGATTGGTTTCATTCTCTTGAATGAGGTCATCTCTTGAGATGGTTTCCTCTGAAATGGGTCCCGTGCGCGAATCTTTGGTCTTCTGGGAAACATTGTTGAATCGTGCCAGCTTCTGGGTTCCCTTGCGTTTTTTAATTAGGCCGCGGTCGTTTTCGATGACCTTCTGGATTCGCTCTTGGGCTTCGAATAAGGCCGCCATATTGACGGTGGACTGGGCGTGCTCGCGTGCGTTGTTTTTAATGACTTGGTGTTGGAACAGCGTCTTGCCTGCGGTGTACTCCTGATTCACGGCCGGAATCCGGATGTATTCCTGTTTGATCGGGTCCAGAACATAGATATGCGAGATATCCGAGGGATCGATTTTGATGTCGACCACAGGTTTGTCCACCAAGCGGCGACGTAGGTGAGCGAGGCTGGGTGAGTTATAGCGCAGTCCTTCGAACTGGACGCCGGTGGGTTGAATCTTTCGCGTCTCTTGCAAGCCGAGCACTACTTCAAGTTCGCTCTTGCTTCTGGGGAGGATCGGGGGGAATTTTTCAACCGCCTTGCGCCATTTGGCAGACGGGGTGTCTTCGATGCGTTCATTGAACGTCTGCTGATAAATATCGACAACCCACATATGCATGATCTCCACCAAAGATGAGAACATGATGACCGCGTCCTTGGCTGGATTGTACTCAGCCAACTGAACCAGCTCCTTCATGCTTTTGCCGGGATTGCTGTCGATCAACTTCCTGTTTACGGTACCGAAGTAGCGTTCGATCGATGATTTGTACCAAGGTTGCCGGGGCGGTGAATATTGGATGTTTATACCTAGTTGAAGGCAAGCCTCCTCAAATGCTGTGCTGTAAAATTCCTTGCCATTGTCGACTACAAGTGTCTCGAATACGCCGTAAACATCCCAAGTATTCCTTATCTTGGGGTAACTCGCGTGTAGCGCCACCTTCGGCAAAATGGCATGTTTCAAGCATTCCATGACGCTAATCGCACTGGGCGGCGTGAAGCTGATGTAAAAGCCTACGACCGATCGCGTGAAGTGATCCAAGGCAACGGTCAGATAAGGCCGCCCTAGGGGCAGGTGGCTCTCATCATCAATTACGAACATGTCTAGTTGGGTGTGGTCTATCTCCACACGCTCCAAGGGGCGCGTTGTGACCACGCCTTGGCCATAGGCACGAAACTCGCGTTCGGCCGCACGCTTGCCCCTACGCTTTTCCGTGATCAGCATAGGGTCAAGCTTGCGCACCTGTCTGAGCACTGTTCGATAGGAAGGAGCTACCAAGGCATCATCTGGGTTGCGCATCCGATTCTCTTTGTGAATACGCAACAGAATGTCCTCGTAGACCGACGCAACACTCGGAGCGCTCAGACGGAAGAAAACCGAGTCAATCGACTGCTTAATGATTGACGTCACTCCTTGACTAAGACGGTTGCGACGATTGCCTTTGCTCGCATTGTCGTCCAAGAGGGCTCGGATATCTGATCCAGCCTGCTTGTGGGCACGGATCCATCGATACAATGAAATCCAAGAGGGCGGTTTGGGATCGCCAATCTCTTTAGCCACATTGGCAATGACGGGCGTCAAGGTTTTTTCCGTGAAGGATTCCAAATTAAGTTCATTGACCGCTTGAACGTATTTAAGGCGTCGCAGTCCTTTTTTCTTTTGCTCTGCAGGTTTGGAGGCAAAGTCTGCCAAGACCCAATGGCTCACATTCGGAGTGGTTGTCGTTGCCTCTTCGTAGCTGACAAATTCGATTGCCTCTCGAACCAACAGTTCAACAGCTTCCTTCATGGGCATAGAGATGACTTGGCCATCACTTAGCCTGCGAAGCCTCAATACTTGAGTATTAGGGTCTGAGCTGTCGATGTGCCAGATGCCGCCGCGGTAGGCGATGTGGTGGCCAGGAGTAAACTGGTAACGGCTCATGATGATTCCTCCTGAGCAGACCAGGCCGCTTTGACCGACATGTCAGGCCGAATCGGCTTGTCCAGGTCAAACACTATTTGACCTTGGTACATCAGGGCGTAGCAGACCGACCGGTCGGCACCATAGTCGGCACACTGGGCAATCAACTCTTCCATGGAAAGCTCGGAATGTGTGGGCACGTTGTGGTGCAGTCCAGCCACCACCAAAGGGTCGAGTGGTGTTTGTGCATAACGGTAGAGCAGCTTGATGTTGTTGAGTCGGTGTCCTTCCCGAATCTGGCTACCGGTGCGGAGGAGGTATTCGCACCCCCGCGCGTGGAAGAAGGCGCTGCGAGCCTGATGCAGGCGAATGAACTCGTCCTTCATAGCCTTCTCGTCCGGCTTGATCTCGACGTACTGCGGAAGGTCCAATCCTCGGCGTATGATCTCGAAGTCCGGGGTATGTTTGAGGATCTTGTCCTCGAAGCTGTATGAAATCGTGATTGGCTGGGATCGGTAGGCGATGACATCCTGGTCATGCTCCAAAATGTAACAGTAGTCCCTTTCCAGTTGGGATTCCCACCAGACTGCTTTCTTCATCTTTACGCTCATGAACTGGCCAATGACGCGATCGCGTCGGCCTCGGTTCGTGATCTTGCGTGCTCCATGCTTTGCCACTGAAAACCTCATAAAAAAAGGGCGCCCTACGGACACCCCTTTAGGTCAAGCTCTTTCCGTTTTCAAGTTATTCGTCACTTTATTTCACTTTATGTGTCTCAGTTTTCACCTTATTCGTCACTTCACATTGTTTGTTCTGGCTTACCAGGTGAGGGCGCCCCCAGTCTGATAGTCGGTAACCCGAGTCTCGAAGAAGTTCTTCTCCTTCTTCAGATCCACCACCTCGCTCATCCACGGGAACGGGTTGGTCGCCCCCGGATAGAGCTCGGCCAGGCCGATCTGGCTGCAGCGGCGGTTGGTGATGAAGTGCATGTACTCCTCGCACATCTCCGCGTTCAGGCCGAGCAGGCCGTTGGGGATGGTGTCGCGGGCGTAGTCGATTTCGAGTTCGCAGGCCTCGCGCAACATTTCGTGCACTTCGTGCTGGAAGGCCTCGCCCCACAGTTCCGGGTTCTCGATCTTGATCTGGTTGATCAGGTCGATGCCGAAGTTCAGGTGGATCGACTCGTCGCGCATGATGTACTGGTACTGCTCGGCGATGCCGGTCATCTTGTTGCGACGGCCCAGTGACAGGATCTGCGCGAAGCCGGTGTAGAACCACATGCCTTCGAACACCACGTAGAAGGCGACCAGGTCACGCAGGAAGTTCTGGGCGCCGTCCTGCGTGGAGGTGTTGAAGGTGCCGTCGGAGAGGTTCTGGGTGTACTTCAGGGCCCAGGAGTCCTTGGCGGTGATCGACGGCACTTCGCGGTACATGTTGAACAGCTCGCCCTCGGCCAGGCCCAGGCTGTCGACGATGTACTGGAAGGTGTGGGTGTGGACCGCTTCCTCGAAGGCCTGGCGCAGCAGGTACTGGCGGCACTCGGGGTTGGTGACCTGCTCGTAGACGGCCAGCACGATGTTGTTGGCGACCAGGCTCTCGGCGGTGGCGAAGAAGCCGAGGTTGCGCATGACCATGTTGCGCTCGTCCTGGGTCAGGCCGTCCTTGGACTTCCACAGGGCCAGATCCGCCTGCATGGAGACCTCGGTGGGCATCCAGTGGTTGTTGCAGCCGGCGAGGTACTTTTCCCAGGCCCACTGGTACTTGAGCGGCAGCAGCTGGTTGACGTCGGCCTTGGCGTTGATGATGCGCTTTTCCGAGACGTCGACGCGCCCGGCGTTGGCCTCGATACCACCCAGGCCGGTCTGGTCGGCGCCTTCGGCGGCGGTCGGGTCGAAGTGATGCTCTTGGCCATCATCGTAGGAGGCCGGCATCACGCTGGCCGCGTTCGGGGCGTGGGCGGGTTCGTCGTTGCCTTTCTTCAGCGGGTCATTCCAATCGAGCATGGTTCTCTCCTTTTTCTTCCGGTTCTCACCGGGCCGGGCAGGCGGCTGCCCGGCGGTATTCACGTCAATTCGGTAGTGCCTTCGCGGGCCTTACTGGCAGGCCTCGCACTCGGGATCGTCGATGGAGCAGGCCTTCGGGCCGGCGGCGGCCGCCGGATCGGCGGAGACGCCGCGCAGCTTGCCGTCGAGCTTGTTCATCGTGGTCTTCTCGATCCGCGTCTTGGAGGCGGCGCGCAGGTAGTAGGTGGTCTTGAGACCACGCACCCACGCGAGCTTGTACATGTTGTCGATCTTCGGACCCGACGGCTCGGCCATGTAGAGGTTCAGCGACTGGGCCTGGTCGATCCACTTCTGGCGGCGCGAACCGGCCTCGATCAGCCAGCGCGGGTCGATCTCGAAGGCGGTGGCGTACAGCGCCTTGAGCTCGTCCGGCACGCGGTCGATCGCCTGCACGGAACCGTCGAAGTACTTGAGATCGTTGACCATGACCTCGTCCCACAGGCCGCGGTCCTTGAGATCGCGGACCAGGTACGGGTTGACCACGGTGAACTCGCCCGAGAGGTTGGACTTCACGAACAGGTTCTCGAAGGTCGGCTCGATCGACTGCGAGACGCCGCAGATGTTCGAGATGGTCGCCGTCGGCGCGATCGCCATGGTGTTGGAGTTGCGCATGCCCTGTTTCTTGATCTTCTTGCGCAGGGCGTTCCAGTCCAGGGTCTGGTCGCGGTTCATGTCGAGGTACTCGCCACGCGACTCGGCCAACAGCTCGATCGAGTCGATCGGCAGGATGCCGCGGCTCCACAGCGAGCCCTCGTAGCTCGCGTAGCGACCGCGCTCGGCGGCCAGATCACTGGAGGCGGAGATGGCGTGGTAGCTGACCGTCTCCATGGAGCGGTCGGCGAACTCGACCGCCGCATCCGAGCCGTACGGGATCTTCTGCTTGTAGAGCGCATCCTGGAAACCCATGATCCCCAGGCCCACCGGGCGGTGGCGCAGGTTGGAATTGCGCGCCTGCGGCACCGAGTAGTAGTTGTACTCGATCACGTTGTCGAGCATGCGCATCGCGGTCCTGATGGTGCGCTCGACCTTCTCCTCGTCGATGCCGTTCTCGGTGGTGTGCTGCGCGAGGTTGACCGAGCCGAGGTTGCACACGGCGATCTCGGAGTCGTTGGTGTGCAGGGTGATCTCGGTGCAGAGGTTCGAGCTGTGGACCACGCCGGCGTGCTGGTTGGTGTAGCGCAGGTTGCAGGGGTCCTTGAAGGTCACCCACGGGTGGCCGGTCTCGAACAGCATCGAGAGCATGCGGCGCCACAGGTTGACCGCCGGAATCTTGCGGAAGTTCTTGATCTCGCCGCGCTCGGCCTTGGCCTCGTACTCGACGTAGGCCTTCTCGAAGGCCGTGCCGGAGAGGTCGTGCAGGTCCGGGCACTCGGCCGGCGAGAACAGCGTCCACTCGGCTTCCTCGGCGACGCGCTTCATGAAGAGATCCGGCACCCAGTTGGCGGTGTTCATGTCGTGGGTGCGGCGGCGGTCGTCACCGGTGTTCTTGCGCAGGTCCAGGAATTCCTCGATGTCCAGGTGCCAGGTCTCGAGGTACGCACAGACCGCGCCCTTGCGCTTGCCGCCCTGGTTGACCGCCACGGCGGTGTCGTTGGCCACCTTGAGGAACGGCACGACGCCCTGGCTCTTGCCGTTGGTGCCCTTGATGTGGCTGCCCAGCGCCCGGACGCGGGTCCAGTCGTTGCCCAGGCCCCCGGCGAACTTGGACAGCAGCGCGTTGTCGCGGATCGAGCCGTAGATGCCGTCGAGGTGGTCCGGCACGGTGGTGAGATAGCAGCTCGACAGCTGCGGGCGCAGGGTGCCGGAGTTGAACAGCGTCGGGGTCGAGGACATGAAGTCGAACGACGACAGCAGGCGGTAGAACTCGATCGCACGCTCCTCGCGGTCGATCTCGTTGATCGCCAGACCCATCGCCACGCGCATGAAGAACGCCTGCGGCAGCTCGAAGCGCACGTCGTCCTGGTGCAGGAAGTAGCGGTCGTAGAGGGTCTGCAGACCGAGGTAGGTGAACTGCAGGTCACGCTCGTGATCCAGTGCCTGGCCCAGTCGCTCGAGGTCGTACTGCTGCAGGGTCGGGTCGAGCAGCTCGTGCTCGACGCCCACCTTGATGTATTCCTTGAAGTAGTCCGGGTAGATGGTCGCCATCTCCGCCTGGGTGCAGGCGGTCACCGGGTTGTGCACGAAGCGCAGCGCCTCGGTGCGCATGGAGTCGAGCAGCAGGCGGGCGGCGACCTGGGAGTAGGCCGGGTCGATCTCGATCAGGGTGCGCGCGCTCATCACCAACGCGGTGCTGACCTCGTGCTCGGCGACGCCGTCGTAGAGGTTGCGGATGGTCTCGTCGACGATGCGCTGGTTGTCGACGCTTTCGAGATCGGCACAAGCCTCGTCGACCAGGCGCGACAGACGCACGGTGTCCAGCGGCTCGGTGGTGCCGTCGTAGCGGGTGACGCGGATCGCCGGCTTCTCGCTGGTGGTCTCGCTCTCTTCCTCCATCTCCGCGGCGCGCTTCTGGGCCTGCTGCTCGCGGTAGAGGACGTAGGCGCGGGCGACCTTGTGGTGGCCCTCGCGCATCAGGGCCAGCTCGACCTGGTCCTGGATGTCCTCGATGTGGACGGTGCCGCCGCCGGGCAGGCGACGCTTCAAGGCCTGGTCGATCAGCGAGACCAGGGCCTCGACCGACTCGTGGACGCGGGCGGAGGCCGCCGCGCCACCGCCCTCGACGGCCAGGAAGGCCTTGGTCATGGCGACCTTGATCTTGGACGGATCGTAGGCGGTCAGCTTGCCGTTACGGCGGATGACGCGTACCTGGCCCGGGGTGGCCGCGGCGTTCTCGATGCCGCTGGCCGCGTTGCCGGTCTGCTCGTGGTACGCCTGGGTCGGGGTTTCTACTGTCTGACTGGTGCTCATGCCGCTGATCCGTCCTCTGTGGTCTGGTTCGAAGGCCCGCTCGCGCGGGACGCCGATTCCCTGTTCGTGAATTGTCCTTGCCACGCCCCGCATGCCGGGGCGTGGATGGGCCGCGTCTGGCGTCGCCAGCGCGACGGCCCGAGTCTGGTCGCACGGCCGGTCCCGGTGTCGCCGCCTGGGGGATCACCGGGCGACTCGCCGTGCGATGTCGGGGCTGACGATCGAGTCGATCGCGGCCCCCTCGAGAGCCTTGATTGTGGTCGCTGGCCAAGCAAAGTCAACTGGGGAAATCGCAAATACTGTGCTCTGATGGAGTCAATACCACTATATGCTGTGTATTAATCGGTGCGGGACTTGTTGGAAGCATCTGGGCAAGCCGTGCACAGCCTGTGGATAAACGCGGTGGAAAAACCGCTAACCCCGCGTCCTGACACGGCTGTCCGTCGACCGGCCGTTGCCGCCATCAATAAAACCCGCGGGCAGGAAAAAAATTTTTGTCTTCCAGCCTTGGGGGTGGGGTCGGACGCGGGGTGGGAACCGGGTGGTCCGCCCGGGATGGCTGGCCCATCCCGACCCGCGTCGTGGGCCCGGTTGGAGGGGGGTGTCGCGGCAGGCATAATCAAGGCCACACGGCCCCGCCACCTGGGGCGCACCACCATTGTCACGGGAGCAGGCATGCGGATTCTGGTCACCGGCGCCGCCGGTTTCATTGGCTCGACGTTATCGGCGCGGTTGCTCGACCGCGGCGACACGGTCATCGGGCTGGACAACCTCAACGACTACTACGACGTGAGCCTCAAGGAGGCCCGCCTGGCCCGGCTGACCGACCGCGAGGGCTTTTCCTTCGAGAAACTCGACGTCGCCGATCGCGCCGGCATGGCCGGCCTGTTCGAGCGCGTCAAACCCGAGCGCGTGGTGCATCTGGCCGCCCAGGCGGGGGTGCGCTATTCGCTGGAGAATCCGCACGCCTACATCGACGCCAACCTGGTGGGCTTTACCAATATCCTCGAGGGCTGCCGCCACAACGACGTGGGTCACCTGGTCTACGCCTCGTCGAGCTCGGTCTACGGCGCGAACACCGAGATGCCGTTCTCGGTGCACCACAACGTCGACCATCCGCTGTCGCTGTACGCCGCGACCAAGAAGGCCAACGAGCTGATGGCGCATACCTACGCCTCGCTCTACGACCTGCCCACCACCGGCCTGCGGTTCTTCACTGTCTACGGCCCTTGGGGGCGCCCGGACATGGCGCTGTTCAAGTTCACCAAGAACATCCTCGCGGGCAAGCCGATCGACGTGTTCAACCACGGCCATCACCGCCGCGACTTCACCTACATCGACGACATCGTCGAAGGGGTGATCCGCACGCTCGACCGCGTCGCCACCGCGAATCCCGACTGGAGCGCGGCGACCCCCGACTCCGGCACCTCGTTCGCCCCCTGGCGCGTCTACAACATCGGCAGCCACCGACCGGTGGAACTGCTGCGCTACATCGAGCTGATCGAGGAGGCCACCGGCAAGAAGGCCGAGCTGAATCTCCTGCCGATGCAGCCGGGCGACGTGCCGGACACCTACGCTGACGTCGAGGACCTCAAGAACGACGTCGGCTACGCGCCCAGCACGCCGGTCGAGGAGGGCGTGGCCCGCTTCGTCGAGTGGTATCGCGGCTACTATGGGGTCTGAGGGCCGATCCGCTGATTGAATCGCCACGCCGGGCCCGTCGGCCTGGCCCGACCGGCAAGGAGCCAAGATGGCCGCGGAACTCTGGGAAATACGCGATTTCATCGCCGAGGTGCCGGCCTTCGCCGAGCTGCCGGGCAAGGTGCTGGACGCCCTGCCACGGCGGTTGACGGTGCGCTACCTGCGCCGCGGTCGCCCGTTCCCGCCACCCGATGCCGAGCCCGGCCTGTGGATCGTGCGCAGCGGCGCGCTGGCCGTGCGCGAGCCCGACGGGCGCCTGCGCGAGAAACTCGGCGAGACCGATCTCTACCTCGACGCCCCCCAGCCGACCGAGCCGGAGGCCCGGGGGGAGGACACTGCCGAGACGCCCGCCGTGGCGGTGGTCGAGGACAGCCTGCTCTACCAGTTGCCGCTGCCGGCGTTCGAGGATCTGCTCGAGGCGCATCCGGTGTTTGCCTGGCGCTTCGAGCGCAGCCGTCGCGAGCGGCTCGAGCGCGCCCTGAGCGAGCTGGGCCAGGGCGGTCGCCCGGAGGCACTGATGGCGGCAACGGTCGAGGCGTTGCGGCGACGCGAGCCGATCACCGCCTCGCCGGACATCCCCATCCGCCAGGGCGCCGAGATCATGACCGAGGCACAGGTCTCGGCGCTGTTGCTGGTCGAGGACGAACGATTAGTGGGACTGGTCACCGATCGAGACCTGCGCCGGCGCTGCCTGGCCGCGGGCGTGTCGGTCGATTCGCCGTTGCGCGAGATCATGACCGAGTCCTTGATCACGGTCGCCCCGACGAGTTCGGCATTCGAGGCCTCGCTTCTGTTCTCGCGGCACAATATCCACCACCTGCCGGTGGTCGCCGAGGACGGCGCGCTGGTGGGTATCCTGTCGACCTCCGACCTGTTGCGCCACCAGGGCACCCATTCGATTCACCTGGTCCGCGATGCGATGGCCGCCCCGGACCTCGAGGCGATCGCCCGGGTCGGGTCGCGCCTGCCGGATCTCGAGGCGCAACTGGTCGCGATCGGCGCGGAGGCCGAGCCGCTGGGTGAGGCGATGGTTACGGTCACCGACGCCATGACCCGCCGGCTGACCGAACTGGCCGAGCAGGCGCTTGGCCCGGCGCCGGTCGACTGGGCCTGGGCGGCGCTGGGTAGCCAGGGTCGACGCGAGCAGACCGCGTTCACCGACCAGGACAACGCCCTGATCCTCGATGAGGCCTTCGACCCGGCGCAGCACGGCGAGTGGTTCGAGCGCTTCGCCCAGTTTGTCACCGAGGGCCTCGCCGCGGCGGGCTTGGAGCCGTGCCCGGGCGAGACCATGGCGACTACCCCGGACTGGCGCCAGTCGGTGGCCGGCTGGGCCCGCATCTTCCGCGACTGGATCGAGCAGCCCGAGCCGCACTCGATCATGCTGGCGACCAACTTCTTCGACATGCGCGTGGTCGCCGGAAACGACTCGCTGCTCGATGCCCTCTGGGACACGGTGCGCCCGCTGGCGGTATCGAACACCATCTTCCAGCGCCGCCTGGCCAACAACGCGCTGGCCATCCGCATGCCGCTGGGCTTTTTCCGCCGGCTGGTGGTGGTCGACGACGAGCAACACGACGATCGGCTCGATCTCAAGCGCTACGGCTTGATGCCGATTGCCGACCTTGCTCGCCTGCACGCGGTCAGCCTGGGGCTGCCGGAGCTGCACACCGTGCGTCGCCTGCAGGCCGCGTCGGCGGCCGGTGGCCTCTCGGCCTCGGCCGCGGCCGGGCTGGTCGATGCCTGGCGCCTGTTCTACGTGCTGCGCGCCCGCCACCAGGCCGCCCAGGCCCGGCGGGGCGAACCGCTGGATAACCGGCTCGACCCGGACCGGCTCTCGGGCCTGGAGCGTGATCACCTGCGCGATGCCTTCCGGGTGGTCGATGACCACCAGCGCTGGGTGCGTGCCCACTTCGACGTCAGCGGCACCCGCTGAGATGGCCCGCCTGCGCCTGTCCTGGTTTCCGCATGCCAGCTGGCTCGCGTTGCGCCGGCGCTATCACCGCCGCCGGGCCAAGCCCGACTCGGCATTGGTCCACTTTCTCGATACGCCCGTGGCCGACATCGATGCCGACTGGCGCCAGGGCGAGTACCTGGTGCTCGATTTCGAGACCACCGGGCTCGACCCGCGCCAGGATCGCCTGCTGAGCGTGGGCTGGGTGGTGATGCGCGGCCCGACCATCGATCTGGGTACCGCGCACCACGAGGTGATCAACCCGCGGATCGGCATCCCCGAGCAGAGCGCGGTGATCCACTGCATCACCGACGATGCCGCCGCCGAGGGCCTGCCCGAGCGCGTCGCCCTGGAGCAGGTGCTCGAGGCGCTGACCGGCCGCGTGCTGGTCGCGCACAACGCGCGCTTCGAGATCGCCTTTCTCAATGCCGCCTGCCGGCGGCACTTCGGCGCGGGGCTAGCCATTCCGGTGATCGACACCCTGCTACTGGCTCGACAGGGCTTCGAGCGCCGCCACCTGCACCACGGCCCGGGCGAGCTGCGCCTGGATGCCCTGCGCGGGCGCTACCACCTGCCGCGCTACCACGCCCACCACGCCCTGATCGACGCCCTGGCCACCGCCGAGCTGCACTCGGCCCTGTGCCAGGATCGCGTCTCGCCCACCGGGCGCTTGGCGGTGCGGAACCTGTTGTCGGTGTTGTGAAGCGTGGGTCGGGGCATCGCGGCTAAAGCCGCCCCTACGCTCGAATCGATCTCGTAGGAGCGCCTTCAGGCGCGATGCCCGATCGCCTACGCCGCCTCGGCATTTGCCGGCATCACCCGCTGGCTGATGCTCTCGCGCAGGGAGAGCAGGGCGGGGATGACGAACAGCACCAGCAGGGTGGAGTAGCCCAGGCCGAAGGCGATCGAGGTGGCCATCGGGATCAGGAACTGCGCCTGCAGCGAGGTCTCGAACAGCAGCGGGGTAAGACCGCCGATGGTGGTCAGCGAGGTCAGCATCACCGCGCGCAGGCGCTGGACGGCGGCCTGCTCGAGCGCCTCGTCGACCGACAGCCCGGCGGCGAGCTGGTCGCGGTAGAAGGCGACCAGGATGATGGCGTTGTTGACCACGATACCGGACAGCCCGAACAGGCCGAACAGCGACAGGATGGTCAGCTCGATACCCATCGCCCAGTGGCCGAAGATGGCACCGACCAGCCCCAGCGGGATGACCGTGAGCACGATCAGGGGCAGGGTCCAGGCGGAGAACACCCAGACCAGCACGATGTACATCAGCGCCAGCCCCAGGTAGAGGCCGAACTTCATGTCGGCCATGGTCTCGCGCTGATCGGCCTGTCGACCCTCGAAGCTGTAGCCGATGCCGTGGCGGCTGGCCAGTTCCGGCAGGGTGTCGCGCTCGAGGGCGGCACGCAGGTTCTCGGCGTTGGCCAGCTCGCGGTTGATCTCCGCGGATACCTCGACGGCGCGCACGCCCTCGGCGTGGCGGATGGCCTCGAAACCGCGCTGCGAGCCGAGGTCCACCACCTGGCGTACCGGCACGAAGCTGCCGTCGTCGGTGCGGATGCTGATGTCGTCGAGCGAGGCGATCTGCCGGCGTTCGGCGCGCGGCAACAGCACCCGGACCTCGACCTCGTCGGGACCGGACTGGTAGATCTGGCTCAACGCGCCGTCGTAGGCCGCGCGCAGCTGGTTGCCCACGTCGATGGTGGTCAGCCCGAGTGCCCGGCCCTGGGCATTGACCGAGAACGTGATCTGCTGGCGCCCGTAGGGTAGGTCGTCGCTGACGTCGACCACGCCCGGCACGCCCTTGAGGGTCTCGGCGAGCGAGACGGCCGCGTTTTTCAGATCGTCGGTGGTGCCGCCCTTGAGGCGCACGGTCAGGTCGGCGCCCGGCGGTCCGCCCTGGCGCGAGCTGATCGAGAAGTTTTCCATGCCCGGCGGCACGCGGGTGTTCTCCCGCCAGGTACGGATGAACTCGGCGTTGCGGGTGCTGCGGGCGTCCGGTTCGACCAGCTCGATCAGCATCGACCCGAGTTGGTCGCCCTGGGTGCCGCTTTCCGCCCCGATGGTCCCGCCCAACCGGACGATGGCGGTCTGCACCAGTGGCTCGCCCAGCTCGTCCTCGGTCTGCTCGAGGCTGCGCTCGAGCTCGTCCATGAACGCGCTCATGCGCTCGCGGTCGGTGCCGGCAACGAAGGTGGCGTTGGCGTAGACGATCTGCGACTCGGGGGTGGGGAAGAAGGTAAAGC
Organism: Guyparkeria sp. SB14A; assembly: GCF_005096345.1. Classification (NCBI taxonomy): domain Bacteria; kingdom Pseudomonadati; phylum Pseudomonadota; class Gammaproteobacteria; order Chromatiales; family Thioalkalibacteraceae; genus Guyparkeria; species Guyparkeria sp. SB14A. The sequence goes on from NZ_SWAW01000013.1 coordinate 29,767, forward strand.
CCAAACGCCCGCCCGCGAGCAGGCCGACGGCGAGGATGACCGTGGCGACCGCCGTGGCCAGCGTCACGCCGCGATGGCCGATGGCGAACCGCACCGCCGGCCGGAAATGCTGCTGACGAAAGTGATCGAAGCGGCGATCGAAACCCGCCCGGAGGCGCGCCAGTCGGCCGGGTTGGCGTTGGCCGAGCCGGTCATCGCGATGTCGGCCACTGAAGGCCCCGCGCAGGTGGCCGGGCAGCACCAGGAAGGCCTCCACCAGCGAGGCGGCGATCACGCAGATCATCACCACCGGGATGTCGCGCAGGATCTGGCCGATGGTGCCGCCGACCACCAGCAGCGGCATGAAGGCGGCGATGGTGGTCAGCGACGAGGCCATCACCGGCCAGAACATCCGCCGCGCCGCCCCCTGCGAGGCGAGCAGGGGCGCCTCGCCGTGACGGAAGTGGGCATCGGCGTCCTCGCCGACCACGATGGCGTCGTCGACGATCACCCCGAGCGCCATGATCAGGGCGAACAGCGAGATCATGTTGATCGACCCCCCGATCAGCCAGAGGATCGCCAGCGCGGCGAGGAAGGCGGCCGGGATACCGGCGGCGACCCAGAAGGCCACCCGACCGGGCAGGAACAGGTAGAGCAGCACCAGGACCAGGATCAGGCCGCCGGCGCCGTTGGTGACTAGCAGGTTGATGCGGTCGCGGATCAGCTGCCAGGACTGGTCGTAGGCCTTGACGTGCATGCCGGGCGGCAGGGTCGGGGCCGTCTCGTCGACCCATCGCTGCAGCGCCCGCGCCGACTCCAGGCTGTCGCCGTGCTCGGCGCGTTGGAGCACCAGTTCGGCCGCCGGCATGCCCTCATGGCGCAGCAGCAGCGAATCGCGCCGCGGCTCCTGGATGATGCGTGCGATCTGGTCGAGGTCGAGGCGCGCCTGCGGGCTGCTGATGACCGAAAGGTTGGCGAATTCCAGGGGGCGGCGGCGCTGTTCGACCGCGCGCAGCTCCCGGCCGCCGTCGGCGCTGCCGAACTCGCCGGCCGGCACGTCGCGCGAGAGGGCATCGACCGTCTCCGACAGTTGCGGCAACGACTGGCCGAGTGCGGCCAACGAGGCGGAAGGCACCTCGATCGCGATCTGCTGTTCGGGCACCCCGTTGACGGTGACCCGGTCGATGCCCCGGTCGATCAGCTCGCGCTCGAAGCGATCGACCCACTGGCGCAGCGCGCCGCGCTCGACGTCGCCGTAGACCAGCAGGCGGGCGACCGGGTCGAACTTGGGCGCCCGGCTGATTTGCGGGTTTTCGGCATCGGCGGGGAAGTTGCGGAAGGTGTCGACCTGCTCGCGCACGTCGTTGAGCGCGAGCACCGGATCGGTGCCCTGCAGGAACTCCAGCGTGATGGTGGAGATGCCCTGGGCCGAGGTGGAGGTCATGGTGTCCACGTCGGGCACGGCCCGCAGGCGTTCCTCGAGCGGGTTGGTGATGCCGCGTTCGACGTCCTCGGCCGAGGCGCCGGTCCAGACCACCGAGACCGTGACGATGTCCACGGCGAAATTGGGGAAGAACTGGATGTTCATCCGCGAGAGGGCGAACAGCCCGCCGAGGACCATCAGCAGCATCACCAGGTGCGGGGCGACCCGGTGACGGGCAAAACGCTCCAGCACGCCGCGCGGCTGCCCGTCGGTCATTCGTCGGCCCCGGCCGTGGAGGGACTGCCTGGGCTGGCCGCCTTGTCCTCCCAGCGCACCTTCAGGCCGTCGACGGCGTTGGGCAGCTGGGTGGTCGCCAGGCGATCGCCGGCCGCGAGGGTCGGCGCGCGCACCAGGAGGGCGCCTTGCTCGCCGGTCGCGTCATCGCCGCGGTATTCGCCCAGCCGCTCGACCCGGGCGCGTTCCAGTCGTCCGTCGCGGATACGGTAGACGTGATCGTTGCCGTACAGCGCGCTGTGCGGGATGGCGACGGCATTATCGACCGCCGGCATCTTAAGCTCGATCGTCACGACCTGGCCGGCGCGCAGCGACGGGTCGGGCTCGACATAACGGAACCGTCCGGTTGCGCCCTGACCGCTGGCCTCGGCGGCGATGCGTTCGAGTTCGAGTGCTGCGCCGGACTCCCGCGTGCGGGCCCGGGGCGGATCGCCGGCCCGTAACGCCTCGAGCATCGAGGCAACCCGTTTCGAGGGAATCAGGGCCCGTGCCTCGAAGCCGTCCCAGGGGTAGAAGGTCAGCAGGGTGGCATTGGCGGCGACCTGGTCGCCCGCCGTGACCTCGACGTTGCCGACCAGGCCGTCGGCCGGGGCTTCGGCGCGGGCACGCTCGAGATCGCGTTCGGCGGCCAGCACGTCGGCCTTGGCGGCCTCGCGGCGGGCCTCGAGCCCGGCGAGCCGGGCATCGAACGTGGCCAGGCGTTCGCGGCGGGTATTGAGGGCCAGTCGCGCCTGACTCAGGGCATCCCGGGCGTTGTCGACGTCGGCCTGCGAGGCGAGGTTGCGACCCCGCAGGTCACGACTGCGCGACAGGGCCGTCTCGGCGTTCTGCACGATTTCCTGTTCCAGGGCCAGTGCCTGGCGATCGGATTCGTGCTGCGCCCGCGCCTCGCGGATCTGTGCCTCGAGATCGGCAAGGTTGGCCCTGGCGCGCGTCAGGGCGGGCTGGAAGTCGCGGGAATCGAGTTCGATCAGGCGCTCCCCTCGGGTCACGGACTGGCCATCCTCGACCGGGACGGCGGCGACCCGCGCGGACAGCGGGGCGTTGATCGAGAGTCGGTCGGGGTTGGCGACTTCGCCGTAGAGCGTCAGTACCGGGTGGCGCGTGGCCGGTTCGACGATCATGGTCTCGACCAGCCAGGCACGCTCCTCGGGCTGAGCCTGGGGAGCGTCGGGCTTACTTGCCTTCAGAGCGAGGAAGGCGACGATCGCCACGCCGAGGATCAGCAGGGGAAGCAGGAACCGAAACAGCCAGCGTCGCGGTCGGGACGGGGGTGCCGAGTCATCGGACCGGGTATCGGACGGGGTATCGGATGGCTGCATGGTGTTCCGCGGGTCCTTCGTGCAGGCAACTGGACGGGCGATCACGGGATCGGGCGTGGAGCATAGCAAATCGGCACGGGCATTGCGCCGACAAACTAATGCATCATTAGTACAAATGATTACCAGTGAGTTCGAGTCACGATTTCCCCAGCATGGCACGGATTGCGCTCATTGCCTCGGCGGCGGTCGCGCGGTTCTCCTCTTCGCTCTTCTGCACACCGATGCCCTCCCAGCGCAGCAGGTCGGCCTCGACCTCCTCGAGGAAACGGCTGGGCCGGACGTCTCGCCACTGGCCGTAGCGCCGGCGCCGGCGGGTCAGGGTGAACGTCAGGCTGCGCTGGGCACGGGTGATGCCGACGAAGCACAGGCGTCGCTCCTCGGCCAGCCGATCGTCTTCCTGGCAGTCCTGGTGGGGCAGGAGATCCTCTTCCATGCCCGAGAGGTAGACGTGCGGGAATTCCAGGCCCTTGGCGGCGTGCAGGGTCAACAGGCGCACGGCGTTGTCGTCCTGGTCGCGGGTCTTCTGCTCGAGGATGCCGAGCAGGCTCATCTTCTGCACCAGTTCGGTCAGCGAGAGCGACTCGCCGGAGTCGTTGTCCACCGCGATCCGCTCGGTCCATTCCAGCCAGTCCTGCAGGTTGGTCCAGCGCCGCTCGGCGGCCTTGGCGCTGTTCTCCTGCTCGCGCAGGTAGCCGAAATAGTCGACTTCCTCGAGCAGGCCGCGCATCGCCTCGGCGGCGGGTTGTTCGTCCATGCGCGACCGGGTGGCATCCAGCCAGTCGAGGAACTGGGTCAACTGGTGATGCACGCGACTGTCGAGTCGTTGCGCGGCGGTCACCGACCGGGCGGCGGCCGCCAGGTGGACGTGACGCTCGCGGGCGATCTGGCCCAGTCGTTCGAGCGTGGTCGGCCCGATGCCGCGCCGCGGGGTATTGATGATGCGCAGCAGCGCGGCGTCGTCGGACGGGTTGGCCATCAGGCGCAGGTAGGCCATGGCGTCCTTGACCTCGGCCCGCTCGAAGAACGACTGGCCGCCGGTGAGGATGTAGGGGATCGAGAGCTTGCGCAGCTGCTGCTCGATCAGGCGCGCCTGGTGGTTGCCGCGGAACAGGATCGCGAAGTTGCGATAGGGCGAGTCGTCCTTGAAGTGCCGGTGCAGGATGTCGGTGGCGATGCGCTCGGCCTCGTCCTCGGCGGTGTCGCAGACCAGCACGCGGTGCGCCTCGCCCGGACCGACCGCGCTCCAGAGGGTCTTGGGCTGGGTGGTCGGGTCGTTGGCGATCAACTGGTTGGCCGCGGTGAGCACGGTATTCACCGAGCGGTAGTTCTGTTCGAGCTTGACGGTGGTGAGGTTGGGAAAGTCCCGCGCCAGGTGCGAGAGGTTTTCCGGACGTGCCCCGCGCCAGGCGTAGATCGACTGGTGGTCGTCACCCACGGCGGTGAGCCGGCCGAGCTTGCCGACCAGCAGGCGCACCAGTTCGTACTGGCTGGCGTTGGTGTCCTGGTATTCGTCGACCAGCAGGTAGCGCACGCGGTTCTGCCAGCGCTCGCGTGCCTCGGCATCGTCGCGCAGCAGCTCGACCGGGCGCTTGATCAGGTCGTCGAAGTCCAGCGCGTTGCAGGCGGTCAGTTGCCGGGCGTAGTCGTCGTAGAGCGAGGCGCAGGCGGCCTCGACCTCGTCGGCACTGGTTTGCATGGCCTGGCTCGGGGTGAGCAGGTCGTTCTTCCACTGCGAGATCTGCCACTGGGCCTCCTTGGGCTCGATCATCCCCGCCGCCGACTCGTTCTGCTGCAGCAGCGACTTGATCAGGTTGAGGCTGTCCTCGGCGTCGAGCACGGTGAAGCCCGGGCGCAGGCCGAGGGTGCGGATCTCGCGGCGGATGAGGTTGAGCCCGAGGGTGTGGAAGGTCGAGATATTGAGCCCGCGCCGGCGCTCGGCGGGCAGGCGCTGGCCGATGCGCTCGGCCATCTCGCGCGCGGCCTTGTTGGTGAAGGTCACCGCCCAGATGCCGCGCGCGGGCGTGCCCTTGGACTCGATCAGGTGGACGATCTTCTCGACGATCACGCGCGTCTTGCCCGATCCCGCGCCAGCGAGCACCAGCAGCGGGGTGTCGATGTGCCGCACGGCGGCCTGCTGTTGCGGGTTCAGCCCTTGCATGGCGCAACCGGGGGGCGGTGGTGACGGGCGGTGGCCGCCTCGAGCAGGGCGGCGGCGAGGATCAGCGCGCCGCCGGTCCAGATGTGCGCGCCGTGGATGCGATCGCCCAGCCAGGTCGCCGAGGCCACGGCCACCAGCAACTCGAGGGTCATCAGGATCGCGGTGCGCGAGGCGGGCAGGCGCTCGACGGCGTATTGGGTGGCCAGCACGGCGGCCAGCAGCATGGTCGCCCCGTAGAGCGCGCTGCTGCCGACCGCCGAGAGCGTCGGGGTCACACCGAACTCGCTGGACAGGGCCCAGGCGATCAGGCCGAGCGCCACGGTCGAGCCCTGCATCAGGCTGAGCTTGATCGGGATAGGCTGCTCGTGGAGAAACCGGAACAGGGTGTTGGCCGCGGCGAGGCTAAAGCCGGCGATCAGCGCAAACAGATCGGCGGCACGCAGGCCGTCACCAAAGTCCGGGCCGAGGATCAAGAACGCCCCGGCCAACGCGCTGACCACTGCCATCACGCGCGCGGGTGTTAGCGGCTCCTTGAGAAACAGGCGGCCGAACAACACGCCCCAGGCGGGGATCAGGAAGAACAGCATCATCGAGCGGACGACGTCGCCGTAGACCATCGCCATGGTGAAGCCCACGCCCGAGACGCCGGCGGCGAAGGCCAGCAGGGCGAGCCATTCCCAGTTCAGGCGGGTGATCGCCGGGCGTGCCGGGTCCTGCCAGGCACGCCAGGCAAACGGCAGGATGATCAGCCATTGCGCCGCGTAGGCGATCACGGTGAGCAGGATCGGGCCGATGCCGAGCCCGTGGGCGTATTTCAGCCAGATCCAGGTCAGGCCCCACAGGGTGGAGCCCGACATCAGGATCAGCGTGGGCGGGATGCGCCCGCCCGCTGTCATCGCGGGCGACACGTCAGGCGCGCGGCAGGCGGTAGCGAGGCGTTCCGGGCATCACGCGCCGTCGACCCAGGCTCGGGCGTTCTCGAACAGGCGCAGCCACGGGCCGCGATCGGTGGCCGGGTCCTGCTGATCCGTCGACCAGCGCGCCGGCTTCCAGGAGAACTGGCTTGCCCGCCAGACCCGCTCGGGGTGCGGCATCATGATGGTGAACCGCCCGTCCTCGGTGGTAAAGCCGGTCTCGCCGGCGGCCGAGCCGTTGGGGTTGGCCGGATACTGTTCGGTGGCGATGCCGTGGCCATTGACGTAGCGCAGGGCGGTGAAGGCCTGTTCGGCATCTTCCGGCCGGCGGTAGGCCACCCGACCCTCGCCGTGGGCGACCGTGATCGGCAGGCGACTGCCGGCCATGCCGGACAGCAGGATCGACGGCGACTGCGGCACCTCAACCAGCGAGAGTCGTGCCTCGAACTGCTCTGAGCGATTGCGCAGGAATCGCGGCCAGTGGCCGGCGCCCGGGATCAGGTCGGCCAGCTGCGAGAACATCTGGCAGCCGTTGCACACGCCCAGACCGAAGGTGTCGTCACGTTCGAAGAACGCCTGCATGGCATCGCTGGCCCGAGCGTTGTAGCGGATCGCGTGTGCCCAGCCCGAACCGGCGCCGAGCACGTCACCGAAGGAAAAGCCACCGCAGGCGACCAGCCCCTTCATGTCGGTGAGGTCGTGGTGGCCGGCGATCAGGTCGGCCATGTGCACGTCGACGGCCTCGAAACCGGCGGCGGTGAAGGCGGCGGCCATCTCCACCTCGCCGTTCACACCCTGTTCACGCAGGATCGCGATCCGCGGGCGCGTGCCCGTGGCAATCATCGGCGCGGCGACGGACTGGCTCACATCGAAGCTCGCCTCGGCGCCGGCCAGTTGCGGGTCCTCCAGGTCGGTTGCCGCGGCATAGGCCTGCTCGGCGGTTGCCGGGTTGTCGCGCAGGGCGCTGATGTGGAACGAGGTCGCCGACCAGATGGCCTTGAGGTCGGTCAGCGAGCGGTCGATCACGGTCTTGCCGCGCCAGTCGACATGGACCTGCGGCTTGGCGACCGCGCGGCCCAGCTCGATCAGGGCTTCACCCAGCCCGGCGACCTCGAACTGCTCGCGAATGAAGTCGGCATCGCCGGCCTTGACCTGGAAGGCCGCGCCAACTTCCTCGGCGAACAGCCCGGCCATGGGGTCGCCACCCAGGTCGTCAATCGACAGATCCAGCCCGCAGCGCCCGGCGAAGGCCATTTCGAGCAAGGTGGTGATCGCCCCGCCGTCACTACGGTCGTGGTAGGCGGTCAGATAGCCCAGGCGGTTTAGCTCCTGGACCAGGTCGAAGAAGGCCTTGAGGGGGGCGGCGGCGATGTCCGGCGTGGTCGAGCCGGTGGCGTTGTAGACCTGGGCCAGTGCCGAGCCGCCCAGGCGGTTCTGACCGAGGCCCAGGTCGACCAGGAACAGGCGGTTGTCGACGTCCGAGACCAGCTCCGGGGTCAGGGTGCGGCGCACGTCGCTGACCGGGGCGAAGCCCGTGACTACCAGCGAGACCGGCGAGGTGACGGTCTTTTCGGACGTGCCGTCCTGCCAGCGGGTCTTCATCGACAGCGAGTCCTTGCCCACCGGGATGCTGATCCCCAGCGCCGGGCAGAATTCCATGCCGACGGTGCGCACGGTGTCGAACAGGCGGGCGTCCTCGCCCTCGTGGCCGCAGGCGGCCATCCAGTTCGCCGAGAGCTTGATGCGGTCGGTGCCCTCGATGGCGGTGCCGGCGAGATTGGTGACCACCTCGGCCACCGCCAGGCGTGCGGAGGCCGGCGCGTCGAGCAGCGCGACCGGGGCCCGTTCGCCCATGGCCATCGCCTCGCCGTGATGGTGATAGAAATCGGTGGCGGTCACCGCGCTGTCGGCCACCGGCACCTGGGCCGGACCGACCATCTGGTCGCGGGCCACCAGGCCACCGACCGAGCGATCGCCGATGGTGATCAAAAAGCTCTTGTCACCGACACCGGGCAGGGCGAGCACACGATCGAGTGCGGCGTTGACCTCGATGCCGTCGAGATCGAGATCGATGCTGTTGTGCGGCTGGTGCTTGACGTCGCGATGCATCTTGGGCGGGTGGCCGAACAGGGTCTGCATCGGCAGATCGACGGGGTTGTCGCCGAAGTGCGGGTCGGCGACACGCAGATGCTGTTCGGCGGTGGCCGTGCCCACCACGGCGAATGGGGCGCGCTCGCGGTCGCACAGGGCGGCGAAACGCTCGAGGTCGCCCGGCTGGATCGCGAGCACGTAGCGTTCCTGCGACTCGTTGCACCAGATCGCCAGCGGCGTCATGCCCGGTTCGTCGTTGGGGATCTGGCGCAGGTCGAAGTCGCCGCCCATGCCCGCATCGTTAATCAGCTCGGGCAGGGCGTTGGACAGCCCACCGGCGCCGACGTCGTGGATCGAGACGATCGGGTTGGTGTCACCGAGCGAGATGCAGCGGTCGATGACTTCCTGGACGCGGCGTTCCATTTCCGGGTTGGCGCGCTGTACCGAGGCGAAATCCAGCTCGGCGTGGCCGGCGCCGGAATCCTGCGAGGAGGCGGCGCCGCCACCCAGCCCGATCTGCATGGCCGGGCCGCCCAGGACGATCAGCAGATGCCCCGGCGCGATGGGCTCCTTCTCGATCAGGTTGGGGCGAATCACGCCGACGCCGCCGGCGATCATGATCGGCTTGTGATACCCCCAGGCGTGGCGTTGGTGCGCACCTTCGTCGTCGCCGGTGTTCATCTCCAGCGTGCGGAAATAGCCACCCAGGGCCGGGCGACCGAACTCGTTGTTGAACGCCGCCGCGCCGATCGGGCCGTCGAGCATGATCTCCAGCGGGCTGACGATACGGTCCGGGCGACCGATGTCCGCGGTGGCCGCCTCCCAGGGCTGGGGCAGCTCGGGGATGCGCAGGTTGGAGACCGAAAAGCCCGTCAGGCCGGCCTTGGGCTTGCCGCCACGGCCGGTGGCCCCCTCGTCGCGGATCTCGCCGCCGGCGCCGGTGGCCGCCCCCGGGTCGGGCGAGATCGCGGTGGGGTGGTTATGGGTCTCGACCTTGGCGAGGAAGTCGATGCGTTCGTCGACCATCTCGTAGGTGCCGGTGACGGGATTGACGGCAAAGCGGGTGCCGTCCTGGCCCTGGAGGACCGCGGCGTTGTCCTTGTAGGCCGACAGCGTGCCCTCGGGATGGCGCTGGTGGGTGTTGCGGATCATCGCGAACAGCGACAGGTCGCGCTCCTCGCCGTCGATGGTCCAGTCGGCGTTGAAGATCTTGTGACGGCAGTGCTCGGAGTTCGCCTGGGCGAACATCATCAGCTCGACGTCGGTCGGGTCGCGGCCCAGGTCCTGGTAGGCGCCGGCGAGGTACTCGACCTCGTCGGTGCTCAGTGCCAGGCCCATGCGCTGGTTCGCCGCGGCGATTGCACCAACGGCATCGTCGCCCAGCGTGACGCGGGAGAGCGGCGTGGGCTGGGCGTGGGTAAACAAGGCCTCGAGCGCGGCGGGGTCCTCATAGACCGCCTCGGTCATGCGGTCGTGCAGCGCCTCGAGCAGGGCCGGTCGCCAGTCGAAATCATCGGCGTTGATCGTGCGCCCGGCGACCGCGAACTCGATGCCCCGCTCGATACGCTCCACCCCGGCAAGGCCGCAGATGCGGGCGATGTCCGTGGCCTTCGAGGACCAGGGCGAGATGGTCCCGGCACGCGGGGCCACCACGACCCGGGGCCAGACCGGCGACCAGTCTTCGGTGCGCTCGCCGTAATCGAGCAATTCGTTCAGGCGGGCGTCGTCGACCTCGCCACCGTCGCCGATATCGACCAGGTGAACGAACCGGGCATGCACGGCCTCGATCCCGGGATGGATGGCGGCCAGCCGCTTTTGCAGCTTGGCGAGTCGAAACGGGGATCGGGCGGCGTTACCGGTGATGATGCGCATAGGTCGGTCGGGCGTTTCGGTGTGTGTCGGGTGGCGAGCACGGGCCGGCTGTCACCGCCGTTGGCGGGGGCGCGTCGTGGCTCGGATCGAGGGCGGGAATTGTACAACAGGCAGGCCGGAACCTTGGCAGGTCTGCGGGCGGGTCAGTCAAATGCCACCCGCAACGACGCGCTCGGCCTCGGGTCGCCCATCCCGATTCGAATGGCACGGACGACCCGGACGACCCGGGGATCAGGCGAGGAACAGCGCGCGCCAGTCGCGATTGTCGTTGTGCGGCAGCTCGGGCGTCGCGCCGGGCAGCGGCAGCTCGATACCGATCTGGCACTCGCCGCTGTCGAGGCGACGGAACCAGATCACCTCGCCGAGCAGGTAGAACGGCTCGGCACTCTCCTCGAGGCGGGCGACCACCTCGACGCCGCTACCCGGGCGCACGCGCTCGGCCCAGTCGGCGGCACAGCAGAGATTGAGCCCGTTGGCGCTGATGTCGACGATTCGTCCGCTGCCCACCGGGTGGGATTCATCCCGCAGGCGCAGCAGGCCGGTGCCGGTCTTGTCGAGTCGCATGAAGTCGCGACGGTCGCGATATTGCTCCTCACCGTTGGCGCGGGTCGCGTGTTCAGTGTTCATCGCGAGGCTCCTCCAGTTGGGCGCGCAGCGTGGCGAGCGAGCGGGCGAACCGGGGATTGCCGAAGACCAGCCGGGTGCGCTCGGCGAACAGATCGTCGAGCACCTGGGCGACCGGCAGGCTGAGCTTGGCCTGACCGGTGCGGTTGGCAAAGTTGACCACGCCGTTGTCGGGATCGAGGTCACGGATCTTCAGGCGGCGCAGCGCCCGCCCGGGACCGGTATACACCTCGAACCATTCCTCGCTGCGGCTCTGCTGGTCGAAGAAATCCTTCACGGTCGGCAGCGAGGCGAGCAGCAGGCCATCGGTGGGAATGGCGGGTTCGGACGGGGGCTGATCGGCCTCGGGCTCGTCGATGGCCGACTCGGTTTCGTCGGACGCGCCGCGACTCGACGGGGTCTTCTGGGCAGGCGAGTCGCTGTGGTTCGGGGCGAGTTCGACCGGTGAGGGAATGGTCAGCGAGTCGGAGGCGACGGTCTCGGTTTCGGTCGGCGCGGTCTCGCCGGCAACGTCGGCGGCCGGTGCCTTCTCCTCGGCCGCTGACGGCGTGGCCACCCGCGGGGCGTCGCTCGCCGAATCGGGGCGTGAGGTCGCCGTCGATTCGGCGAATTGGAGGCCCTCTCGGCTCTGCGAGTCGAGATAGGCGAGGAAGGCGTCGAGCGCCTGCTGCTCGTCGGCGAGCAGGCCGTCGCTGGTCTTGTCGTTGAAGACCTGGGAGGCGTTCCGACCGAAGGCCTTGACGTCATCGGGGCCCAGCGTGGGGTCGATCTGCAAGGTCAGGGCATCCTGCAGCAGGCCGATGATGCCGGCCCAGGGAGCGCTTTGACGGCCCTGGTTGATCATGGTGCGGACCATGAAGGGTTGGAAGACGTCGTCGAGCAGGGCGCGCGTCGGCTCGCGCAACGGCATGTCGTTGACGTGCCCGGCGAGGATCTTGCCCACGCGGATGCGACAGCGCTCCTCGATCTGGGCGAGGCGTTCGTGGGCCGGGGTGACCGCCGGTTCCGGGGCCTCGACCGGCTTGCCGCGCGAGATGTCACGCAACCGCTCGGAAAGGGGATCGAGTTCGGCCGGGTTTTCCAGCACGGCTTGCTGGATCGGGACCAGCATCGCGGCGGTCGATTCGATATCGGGCTTCAGGTCGGGGTCGGAGCCGATCAGGGCGAGCAGGTTGAGGATGCGACGCATCGGGTGGTCGGCATCCGAGAGGAAATGCCGGTCACGGGCGGCGAGCAGCAGCACGGCCAGTTGCAGGGTGGCAATCTGACGGCGATGGCGCGGATCGATCAGCCCGTCGTTGAGCACGTCGCTCAGGGTCATGCCCACCAGGCGGATGATTTCCCGGCTGCGGGTCGGCCAGTTGGCGATCGGCAGCGTCGGCTCGAGCCGGTCCATGATGAAGCCGGCGAAATCTTCGGTGCGCCAATCGTGGTCACGCTCGAAACGGAACAGGTACTGGTCGTCGCCGCCGATCGTCGCGCGCACCAGGGGCACCAGGCGCTCGGCGAGCCCGTCGGGGGACGGACCGGCGTGCTGCGGCACGTCCGGAATGGCCGGCTGGGCGGTGGCCGGCGTGACGGCGGGCGCGGCGTCGGCCAGCGGGTCGCGCAGACGCTTGATGCCGGGCAGGACGCCCACCTGGATCAGGTAATCGTTGAGCACCGAGTAGATCGGGGTAAGCCGGAACAGCACCTGCTCGCCCCAGTGAGCGATCAGGCGGCGGCGTACGGTCTCCGGCAGGTCGCGGGTCTGGGCGAGGAAGGCCCGACTGATCGATTCCAGGGTGAACAGCCCGGCGGGGACATGGTCCGGATCGTCCTCGTGCAGTTGGCCGACACGGGCCTCGAACTGGGTGTGCTCGATGCCGCAGCGCTGGCCGGCCTCGGCGAGCTCGTCCTCGAACCGCAGGGCACGGGTACGGTCACCGATCAGCTCATGCCACTCGGCCGTCTGCCATGGCGCGGTGGGCCTCTGCAGTTCGCCGGCGAAGGCGCGGAAGAAGCCGTCCTGTTCGCTGCGACACAGGGCAATCGCCTCGAAGGCCTCGGCGCGTCGATCGCTGTCGGTCTCCGACGAGGCCAGGTCGAACAGTTGCCGCTCGGCCTGGGCGAACAACCGCTTCATGCCTTCGTGCAACGCCGCGCCCATCAGGCGGGCCAGTTCGTCGCGGACCTGGGCGGGGCTGGTCTGGAATCGATTCATCATTGCGGTTCAGCGTTCGATATCGCGTGATAGAGCTCCAGGTAGGAGCGCGCACTGGCCCCCCAGTCGTACTGCTGGGCCATCGCCTGCCGGCGCACCTGTGACAGATCGTCGGGACGATTGAACAGGGCGGTGAACTCGTCGATCGACCAGAGGATCGAGTTGACGTCGACGTGGTTCATGACGATGCCCGTCGCGCTGCCGTCACGCAGGGTGGCCGGCGTGACCGGCGTGACGGTGTCGGCCAGGCCGCCGACGCTGTGCACGATCGGTACGGTGCCGTAGCGCAGGCTGTAGAGCTGGTTGAGCCCGCAGGGCTCGAAACGACTCGGCATGATGAACGCATCGCCCCCTCCCTCAAGACGGTGGGCCAGCCCCTCGTCGTAGCCGATGCGCACCGCGATGCGCTCGGGGTCGGCCTCGGCGCGTGCCCGCAGGGCCTGCTCGAAGCGGCGTTCGCCGCTGCCCAGGCAGGCGAACTGCACGTCGCGCTGGCCCAGCATCGACAGGGCCTGGATGACCAGGTCGATGCCCTTCTGCTCGACCAGTCGGCCGACGTGCACGATCAGGGGCACGTCGTCTCGTATCGGCAGGCCGAGCTCTTTCTGAAGGGCTGCCTTGTTGGCGGCCTTGCCGTCGAGCGTCTCGCGTGAATAGGGCGCGACCAGGGCCGGGTCGGTTTCCGGGTTCCAGTCCGAGCCGATGCCGTTGAGGATGCCGACCAGCGAGTCGCGCCGGTGGCGCAGCAACCCGTCGAGCCCGTAGCCGAATTCGGGTGTCTGGATCTCGCGTGCGTAGTTGGGACTGACCGTGGTGATGCGATCGGCGAACACGATGCCGCCCTTGATGAACGACATGTTGCCCCAGAACTCGAGTCCGTCCGGACGCCACAGGCTCCACGGCAGTCCGAGGCGTTCGAAGGTGGAGCGGTCGAACACGCCCTGGTAGGCGAGGTTGTGCAGGGTGAAGACCGTCTGCGGCTTTTCCGCCTCGTGGAGCAGGGCCGGGATCAGGCCGGTCTGCCAGTCGTTGGCGTGCACGACGTCCGGACGCCAATCGGGATCGACCTCGCCGGTGGCGACCGCGACGGCCGCGCGCGCGAACAGGGCGAAGCGGTCGGGGTTGTCGTGCCAGGAATTGCCGTCCGGACCCATGTACGGGTTGCCCTGGCGTGCCGAGAAGGTGGGGTGGTCCACCAGATAGACGCGCACGCCGCTGTCGGGCATGACGGTATGCAGGATGTCGACCGGCTGGCCCAGCACGTCGAGACGCGCGAGGTGTTCGGTGGTCTGGTCCTCGCGCAGGGCGAGATCGCCGTAGCGCGGCAGGACCAGGCGCACGTCGACTCCCAGTTCGGTGAGCGCGGCGGGGAGCGCGCCGGAGACGTCGGCGAGCCCCCCGGTCTTGATCAGGGGATAGGCTTCACTCGTCGCAAACAGCACAGACAGCGACACGTCGGTATCTCCTTGATAACGGTTGGGGCGGCCGGATCAGGCGGCGCCGAAAGGGCGTCACGCCCCTGGGGTGATGCCTTGGGTCACGCCTTGGGGACACGTTGAACGCGTTCCCCAAACCGCCAAGTATCGCATGTTATCCGACCGTGGTGGGTTCGGCACAGCGGGAGTCGTCAGTCGCCGCCGTGCTTTAGCACCACCGCCGACAGGCCGGGCAGATCAAGCGTCAGGCTTGCTGGCTGGTCGTGCCAGGGCGTGGCCTCGGCCGCGCCGGGGGACGGGTTTTGGCCCGATCCGCCGAACCCCTCGCTGTCGGTGTTCAGCAGCACCTGGTAGCGCCCGGGCTCGGGCACGCCGATACGGTAGCCGGGTCGCTCGACCGGGGTGAAGTTGATGACCACCACCACCGTCTCGAAGTGGCCGTCGCGTCGGAAGCTGATCACCGACTGATTGCGGTCGTTGCAGTCGATCCAGGTAAAGCCGCCGGGCTCGAAATCGCGCTCGTGCAGTGCCGGCTCGTGCCGGTAGCGGAAGTTGAGCTGGTCGACCAGGGCCTGGATGCCCTGATGCGGCGGGTACTCGAGCATCCACCAGTCCAGTTCGTGCGCGTGCGACCATTCGTTGCCCTGGCCGAACTCGTCGCCCATGAACAGGAGCTTCTTCCCCGGGAAGGTGTACTGCCAGGCGAGCAGCAGGCGCAGGTTCGCGAATCGCTGCCACTCGTCGCCGGGCATCTTGGCGGGCAGGGCGCGCTTGCCGTGGACCACCTCGTCGTGTGACAGCGGCAACACGAAGTTCTCGGAAAACGCGTACAGCAGGCCGAAGGTCAGGCGGTTGTGGTGATGCGGCCGGTGAAGCGGGTCTTCGGCGAGGTAGGCGAGCGAGTCGTTCATCCAGCCCATGTTCCACTTCATGGAAAACCCGAGACCGCCGTGTTCGGGCGGCCGGGAGACCATCGGCCAGGCGGTGGATTCCTCGGCGATCATCAGCGTGCCGGGGTTGCGCGACAGGATGGTGTGGTTGAGTCGCTGCAGGAACTCGATCGCCTCGAGGTTTTCCCGACCCCCGTGGCGGTTGGGCAGCCAGTCGTCGCCCTGGCGGGAGTAGTCGAGGTAGAGCATCGAGGCGACCGCATCGACGCGCAGGCCGTCGAGGTGGAGTTGCTCGATCCAGTACTGCGCCGAGGCGATCAGGAAGTTCTGCACCTCGCGGCGGCCGTAGTTGAAGATCAGGGTGCCCCAGTCGCGGTGCTCGCCACGACGGGGATCCTCGTGCTCGTAGAGCGCGCTGCCGTCGAAGCGCGCCAGGGCGAACTCGTCACGCGGGAAATGCGCGGGCACCCAGTCGAGGATGACACCGATGCCCGCGGCATGGGCCCGGTCGACGAAGCGGCAGAAGGCGGTCGGGCTGCCGAAGCGGCTGGTCGGGGCGAAATAGCCGGTGGTCTGGTAACCCCACGAGGCATCGAAGGGATGCTCGGTGACCGGCAGCAGCTCGATGTGGGTAAAGCCACGCTCCTGGACGTAGGGGATCAGTTGGTCGGCGAGTTCGTCGTAGGTCGGAAAGCGACCGTCGGGTTGGCGCCAGGAGCCCAGGTGGACCTCGTAGGTCGCCATCGGCGCCTGGTCCCATTGCCAGTGCTCCCGGCGGGCGATCCAGTCATCGTCCTGCCATTCGTAGGGCTGAAAATCGGGGACGATCGCGGCGGTGTCGGGGCGCAGCTCGAAGGCCCGGCCGAGAGGATCGGTGCGCAGCCGCGTCTCGCCGGTGAGCCGGCTGGTGATCTCGAACTTGTACAGGTCGCCGACCGTAATGCCCGGGACGAACAGCTCCCAGACGCCACTGTCGCCCAACACGCGCATGGGGTGGCGGCGGCCGTCCCAGTCGTTGAACGTGCCGACCAGGCTGACGCGTTCGGCGTTGGGGGCCCAGACCGAAAACCGGGTGCCGACCACCTCGTCGACCGAGAGCACCTGGGCGCCCAGCATCTGCCAGAGCTGCAGGTGGCGCCCCTCGGCAAACAGGTGCAGGTCGAGTTCGCCGACCGTGGGCAAAAAGCTGTAGGGATCGACGATGTCGTAGCGGTGCCCGTCGGGCAGGGTGACCGTGTAACTCGGGTGCTTGGGCACCCAGGAGCGGGGCAGGGTCACCTCGAACAGGCCCGGGCAATCCGGGTGCGGGTTCAAGGCCATGGGCTCGCCGTCGCGGTCGACGGTCTCGACTGCCTCGGCGTGCGGCTGATAGGTGCGCAGCTGGAGGTTCTCGT
This sequence comes from Guyparkeria sp. SB14A, assembly GCF_005096345.1. Taxonomy (NCBI): domain Bacteria; kingdom Pseudomonadati; phylum Pseudomonadota; class Gammaproteobacteria; order Chromatiales; family Thioalkalibacteraceae; genus Guyparkeria; species Guyparkeria sp. SB14A. The sequence continues at coordinate 46,367 of NZ_SWAW01000013.1, forward strand.
CGTCGACGGCGTGCACGCCCAGGACCCGGTGCGGGTCGTGGTGGCGCGAATCGACGAGGGCTTGAAGGTCGTTTTCCATGCGAAATTGATCCCGGTTGTTTGGCGCGCGGGTGGGGATTCCCTGACGGAGCCCGAGGTTACCTGGCGGCGATCAGACAGCGCCGGACTCGACCGTGCCGAACCATGGTCCCACGATGGCCCGACTATGGCATAGCGGCCGGTCGGCGGCGAGCCAGGGTGAGTCGGTCGGTTTGGCGCAAAATTGTTATACCCGGGAAACGGGGATGCGCTAGGCTCATGGCTGGCAGGCATCAGGCAACGAGGGCCTGCCTCGAATCAAGGAGCGCGAGAGGAATTTCGGGATGATTGTCGACAGCCCCAAGCGACTGGTCAGTCGAATCACCAGGGACACGTTGGCGTTGGTGCTGGCGGGTGGACGCGGCTCGCGACTGCGCCAGTTGACCGACTGGCGGGCCAAACCGGCCGTGCCGTTCGGCGGCAAGTTCCGCATCATCGACTTCCCGCTCTCCAATTGCGTCAACTCCGGCATTCGCCGCATGGGCGTGCTCACGCAGTACAAGGCCCATTCGTTGATCAAGCACGTGCAGCTCGGCTGGGGCGGCAACCACGTCGCCCGCGGCGAGTTCGTCGAACTGCTGCCCGCCCAGCAGCGCATGAACGACCAGTCCTGGTACAGCGGCACGGCGGATGCGGTCTACCAGAACATCGACATCCTGCGCGCGCACGAGTCGGAATACACCCTGATCCTCGCCGGCGACCACGTCTACAAGATGGACTACGGCCCGATGATTGCCTACCACGTGGAAAAGGGCGCGGACCTGACCATCGGCTGCATCGAGGTGCCGGTCGACCAGGCCCGCGCCTTCGGCGTGATGGGCATCGACCGGGAAGGGCGCATCGAGAGCTTCGTGGAAAAGCCCGACGACCCGCCGCGCATGCCGAGCTCGCCCGACTCGTCGCTCGCCTCGATGGGCATCTACGTCTTCCGCACGGAATTCCTGTTCGAGCAGCTGATCCTCGACGCCGACGATCCCGATTCCGAGCACGATTTCGGCAAGAACGTCATCCCGCGCCTGATCGAGGAGCACCAGGTCTACGCCTACCCGTTCCGCGAACCGGGCCTGACCGACCAGCCGTACTGGCGCGACGTGGGCACCATCGATGCGTACTGGTCGGCCAACCTCGAGCTAATCGGGGTGCAGCCGGACCTCAATCTCTACGACACCGACTGGCCCATCTGGACCTACCAGGAGCAGTTGCCGCCGGCGAAGTTCGTCTTCGACGAGGATGGGCGGCGCGGCATGGCGATCGACTCGATGGTGAGCGGTGGCTGCATCATCTCGGGGGCCGTGGTGCGCCATTCCCTGTTGTTCTCCAACGTGATGGTGCGCGAACAGGCCTACGTCGAGGACGCGGTCATCCTGCCCAACGTCCAGGTGGGCGAGGGGGCCGAGGTGCGCCGGGCGGTGATCGACAAGGGCTGCCTGATCCCGCCCGGCATGAAGATCGGGGTGGACCCGGAATCGGACAAGGAACGGTTCGAGGTCAGCCCGACGGGCGTGGTGCTGGTAACCCCGCAAATGCTGGGTCAAAAGCTCCACATGGTGCGCTGAACCCGGTTCGGGGCAGCGACCTTCAGGGAGGTCTGCACGAATGCCAACCGCTCTGCGTGCCTTGAGCGGGGCAGACGCAAGGCGCTCGTCCGCCGCGGCAGGGTGATCCCCTTTCCAAGGACGACAACGCCGCCGTTGCCCGGCTCAAGGCGCACCCTGCGGGGGCTGCCAGAGTGACATGGCATTTGTGCCGATCTTCCTTCACGACCAACCGGGCGCCGGTGGCGCCCATCGGGTGATTTCGTCATGGCTACCCATCGCCCCGCGAGGACCGTGTCGGTGGTCTTTCTCTGGCACATGCACCAGCCGGAATATCGCGACCCGCGCGACGGCGTGTACCAGCAGCCCTGGACCTACCTGCACGCGATCAAGGACTACGCCGACATGGCCGCCCATCTCGAACGCTGGCCCGAGGCGCGCGTGGTGGTCAATTTCGTGCCGATCCTCCTCGAGCAGCTGGCCGATTACGCCAGCCAGATCGAGCGTTACCGCCAGACCGGCGATATCACGCAATTGCGCGACCCGATGCTCGTCGCGCTGGTCGAGCCCGCCGCGGTGACCGGCGAGCGGCGCCTGGCGGTGCTGCACGGCCTGTTGCGAGCCCATCGGGAACGCATGATCGAACGGTTTGAGCCGTTCTCGCGACTGGTCGCCGCCGTCGAAGGGTTGCTGGATACCGCCGACCCGGCGGGCTATGCCAGCGATGCCCTCATCGGTGACCTCTCGGCGTGGTATCACCTGGCCTGGGCGGGCGAGACCTTGCGCCAGGGCGATTCCCGCCTTCGCGAGTTGCTGGCGAACGATGGCGGGTTCAGTGCGACGGCGCGACAATCCCTGCTCCACGTGATCGGCGAGACGATCGGTGACCTGTTCGATCGCTATGGTCGGCTGGCCGACCGTGGCCAGATCGAGCTGTCCATGACGCCCTACGCCCATCCGATCCTGCCCCTGCTCCAGGACCTGCGTGCCGGGCACGAAGCCGAGCCGGATGCGCCGTCACCCCGGGCCGAGGTGTACCCCGACGGCGAGGAGCGCGCCCGCTGGCATATCGATCATGGCCGCGAGGTGTTTCGCCGCCTGTTGGGCCGCGACCCCACCGGTTGTTGGCCCTCGGAGGGCGCGATCTCCGAGCCGACCGTGCGGCTGCTCGACGAGGCCGGTTTTGCCTGGGCGGCGAGCGGCCAGCAGGTGCTGCGCAACAGCCTGAACCACGCCCACCAGGCGCTGCACTGCGAGCACCGCGTGTTCGCGCGGCCCGGCCAATCGCTGCGCCTGTTCTTCCGCGACGACGGCCTGTCGGACCGAATCGGGTTCGACTATCAGAACTGGCATGCCGACGACGCGGTCGAGGATCTCACCCATCACCTGGTCTCGATCGCCGACACCTGTGACCACCTGGGGGTCGAGGCACCCGTGGTGCCGATCATCCTGGATGGCGAGAATGCCTGGGAGCACTACCCCGACAACGGTTTCTGGCTGCTCGACGGGCTGTACAAGCGCCTGTCCGCCCATCCGCGTATCGAGATGACGACGTTCTCCGCCGTGCTTGACCGCGCGCCCGAGCACGTGGAATTGAAGGCACTGGTCGCGGGCAGCTGGGTGTACGGCAACCTCGCCACCTGGATCGGCGAGCCGGCCAAGAACCGCGCCTGGGACCGTCTGGTCGAGGCGCGACGCGCCTACATCGAGGCCGAGGCGCGAGGTCGCTGGAACCAGGAAACCCGTGCGCGCAACGCCCAGCAGCTGGCCGTCTGCGAGGGATCGGACTGGTTCTGGTGGTTCGGTGACGACAACCCGGCCGAGGCCACACGCGATTTCGACCGGTTGTTCCGGCTGCAGCTGGCCCGTCTCTACGAACTGCTCGAGCGCCCCGTCCCGGCCAACCTGGACGAGCCGATCAGCGTGCCGACCAGCAAGCCGGGACAGGTGACCGGTGGCGGCACGATGCGTCGGGGCCAGGCGTGAGCGGAGCCCCGATGACCGCCACGCCGTTTGAGCCGCCGGCCACGCGCCGACGCGCGGGGCTGCTCCTGCCGATCGGCAGCCTGGCGACTCCCGGATTCGGGGACGATGCCCGCGAGGTACTCCGGTTTCTCGCCGAGTCCGGCCTGTCGGTATGGCAGGTGCTGCCCCTGGGGCCCACCCATCCCGACAACAGTCCCTACCAGTGCCTTTCCTCGTTCGCCCTGGAACCGGCCTATCTGGACGAAGCCGATCTCGCCACGGATCCCGGTTTCGCTCCCGGGGTATCGGTGGAGGCACGACGGCGGGGTGAGGGCGCCGGCGAGGCCCTGCGCTCGGGATTCGAACGGTTTCGTGAACGCGAATCGCATTGGCTCGAGGATTACGCGCATTTCATGGTGATCCGCGGCGAGCAGGACGGTCGTTGCTGGCTGGAGTGGCCGGACGGACTCAGGGACCGCGAACCCGAGGCCATGCGGGTCATCGAGCAGGCCCATGGCGATCGCATCGAGGCGGTCGCCTTCGAGCAGTTCCTGCTCGAACGGCAATGGCAGGCGTTGCGCAAGCAAGCCCGAGAGCGTGCGCTGTGTCTGTTCGGCGATCTGCCGATCTTCGTGGCCGGCGACTCGGCCGATGTCTGGGCCAATCGGTCGTTGTTCCAGCTCGATGCCAGTGGCCGGCCCAGCGTGGTGGCCGGGGTGCCGCCCGACTACTTTTCCGCCACCGGGCAGCGCTGGGGCAACCCGTTGTTCGACTACTCGCGCATGGCGGCGGACGGGTTCTCGTGGTGGAAGCAACGGCTCGCCCGACACCTGGCCTTGTATGACTGGGTACGGATCGATCACTTTAGGGGGATTGCCGGTTACTGGGCGATCCCCGTCGAGGCCCCGGATGCCACGCAGGGGCGATGGGTAACCGGTCCGGGGGCGTCGCTGCTCGAAGCGCTCGAATCGGTGGCAGGCGACCGCTTGCCCCTGGTGGCCGAGGACCTGGGCGTGATCACCGACGAGGTGATCGAGTTGCGCGATCGCTTCGGGCTGCCGGGCATGGTGGTCCTGCAATTCGCCTTCGACGGCAACGAGGGAAACCCCCATCTGCCGGTGCATCATCGGGAGCGGAGTGTCGTCTACACCGGGACGCACGACAACGACACCTCGCTCGGCTGGTGGTTGTCGCTCGACGAGGCGAGCCGTGCCCGTGTGCGTCGCTGGCTCGAGTCGATGCAGGGGATCGACCCGGGACTGCCGATGCCCGAGGCCTTGATCGAGTCCGCACTCGGATCGCCGGCGAACCTCGCGATGCTGCCGGTCGGTGACGTGCTGGGGCTCGGCTCCGAGGCGCGCATCAACGTCCCGGGAACCCGCGAGGGCAACTGGTGCTGGCGGGTGCCGACCGGAGCGCTGGATGATCGCCTCGCCCAGCGGCTTCGCGAACGGCTGGCCCGCCACGACCGACTTCCCTGAGCCCGCGCCGGTTGTCCGGTGTGTCATGAAAAAGGCCGCCGCTCGACGGATCGAGCGACGGCCTTTGCGTTTGATCGGCTCGGGCTGGTGGTCAGCCGGTGTTGCGCATCCCGGCGGCGATCGCGTTGATGCTACGCAGCAGCGGCGGCAACCACTTTTCCCGTTCGGCCTCCGGCACGCTTTCGTCGCGATGACGTGAGAGCAGGGTGATCTGGATGTGGTTGAGCACGTCCAGGTACGGGTTGCGACGCATCATCGAGGTGCCGATGTACTCGTCGATCTCCACCAGCGAGTCGGCGTGCGCGACTTTCAGCAGTTGCTCGACGGCGCACTCGTATTCCGTGCGGATCTTCTCGTAGACCGCCTGGGCCTGCTCCTGGTCGGAGACCAGACCGGCGTACTCCCGCGCGATGGTCATCTCGCCCTTGGTCAGGGAGAGCTGGGTGTTGCGCAGCATGCTGTGGAAGAACGGCCACTGCTCGAACAGGTCGTGCAGCAGTTCCTCGCGTCCCGGGTTTTCCTCGCGCCAACGCTTGAGCGCCGAGCCCATGCCGTACCACGCCGGCAGGGTGTGGCGCGATTGCGACCAGCCGAACACCCACGGGATCGCGCGCACCGAGGCCTTGGAGAGATCGCCCTTCTTGCGCGAGGTCGGGCGGGAGCCGATGTTCAACAGGCCGAGCTCACGGACCGGGGTGGCCTCGTGGAAGTAGCGGAAGAAGAATGGCGTGTGGTCGGTCAGGTCGCGGTAGGCCTCCTCGCCGTAGCGGGCCAGATCGCCCACCACGTGCTCGAACTCCTCCGGCACCGGGTTCTCGTCGACCACCTGGTGCTGCGAGGCCTTCATCAGGCCGGTCGCCCCCATGGTGAGCTCGTAGATGGCCGTCTCGTTGTTGCTGTACTTCGAGGACAGCACCTCGCCCTGTTCGGTGAACTTGATCTGCCCCTCGACGGTGCCCTGCGGCAGCGAGAGGATCGACTCGTGGGTCGGGCCGCCGCCGCGCGCGACCGTGCCGCCACGCCCGTGGAACAGACGGCACTGGATGCCGTGGCTGCGGGTCAGACGGATGACGCGTTTCTGCGCGTTGTACAGGCTCCAGACCGAGGCGAGCGAGCCGCCGTCCTTGCAGGAGTCGGAGTAACCCAGCATCACTTCCTGCAGCTCGCCGGAGGCGCGTACCAGGCCACGGTAGGTGGGGTTGTCGAACAGCGTGCCGAGCACGTGCTCGATGTGCTTGAGGTCCTCGATGGTCTCGAACAGCGGCGAGACCTGGATGTCGGAGAACCAGTCGCCGGATTCGGTCTTGCCCACCAGGCCGGTCAGCGAGGCGAGATACATCACCTCCATCACGTGGCTGGCCGAGTGGGTCATCGAGATCACGTAGGTGCCGAAGCACTCGCGGCTGATGTGATCGATCAGCTGGCGCTTGACCTCGAGGACCTTGATCACCTCGCGGGACTTCTCGCTCAAGTCCGTGCCCAGGGCATCGACCCGGTGCGAGCCGGCCTCGATCAGCTCGCCCAGCACGCGGGTGCGGTCGTCCTCGGCCAGGTTGGCGTAGTCGATTTCGGGGGCGAGCTGCTTTAAGACCTCGGTGACGGTTTCGGTGTGCTCGGTGGATTCCTGGCGAATGTCCAGGCGCACCAGGTGCCAGCCGAAGGTCTCGGCCAGGCGGATCAGGTCCTTGAGGTCGCCTTCGGCCAGCAGCCGGTCGCCGATGCCGATCAGGGAATCGCGCAGGCGGTACAGGTCGTCGAGGAAGGCGTCCTTGCTCTGGTAGGCGCGCGGGTCGAGCGCGGTCGGCTTGCCGTCAAGCTCGCTGTGGATGTAGGCGAGGTTGTAGCGCAGGCGCTGGCGGATGGCGCGCAGCTTCAGGCGGTAGGGCTCCTCGGGGAAGAACTCGCCGTCCTGCTGGTTGGCCTCCAGCATGCCCAGCGCCTCGGCATCGGTCTTGAGCTGCAGCTGCTGGCAGTCGATCTCCGGCACCAGCTGCAGGGAATGGGTCAGGATGCGCTTGAGCGTCTCGAGCCGGTCGAGGTATTCCTTGAGGATGGTCTCGGAGGCGAGGCAGACGGCCTTGATGGTCACGTCGTGAGTGACGTAGGGGTTGCCGTCGCGGTCGCCGCCGATCCACGAGCCGAACTTGAACAGGCTCGGCACGGTGACCGGCTTGTCGGGGTGGGCGTCGTTGTAGTTCAGGTTCACCGCGCGCTCGAGGTAGCGGTAGGCCTTGGGCACCGCCGCGAAGATCGAGGTGCGGAAGTAGTACATGCCCAGGCGGATCTCGTCGGACACCTCGGGGCGCGTCGTGCGCACCTCGTTGGTGCGCAGCAGCGCCAGGATGATCGATTTGACTTCATCGAGCAGACGTTCGCGCTCGACCCCGGTGGACTCCGGACGGTCGAGTTCGCCACACAACAGGAAGATGCGGCGCTGCAGGTCCATGACCGTGCGGCGCTTGGCCTCGGTCGGGTGGGCGGTGAATACCGGCATGTACACCAACTGGTCGAGCAGGCCCTGGAGCTGTTCCGGGGTCATGCCCTCGCGGGCAAAGCCGCGGATGGTGTCGTAGAACGAGCCGCGCCACAGGCGCAGGCCGCGCCGGATCTGGCGGCGACGATGCTGGTGGGAGTAGTCTTCCTCGGCGATGTTGACGAGGTTGAAGTACAGGCCGTAGGCACGCACGACCAGGTTGAGGCTGTCGGCATCCAGCGCCTCGATCTCGTCCATCAGCTCGCGGTAGAGCGCCGGATCGTAGCTCTTGCGCAGGCGGATGAAGCCGCGGCGCAGGCTCTCGACGGTGTCGAAGACCGCCTCGCCGGCCTGTTCGCGGAGCACCTCGCCGAGCAGGTTGCCGAATAGGCGCACTCGGGCGCGCAGGGCCTTGTCCTTGTCTTTGCTTGTCGTCATCGCGTATGAGTTCTCGCGGATTGATGGTTGCGGCTCCGGGCCGCTGGTTATCTCGGCCGGAGTGGCCCGTCCGACCGCGGGGACCCTGGGGTTGGCCCGTGGGAAGGGGGTCGGGATCGTCGGGCAAAATCGCGGGCATTATAGCGATTTCTGGCCTCTCTTGCCGGTTTGCGGCCCCAGGCCGGTGCCGGGTTTCGCTCGAGCCCCCGCCACGGCGGGATCCCTGTCGTGTCGTTTCTCGCCGCTGGGCCTCCGGTTTTTGCGAGGCCGTCATGGAAAACCAACAGGCGTTGGCTAGGCTTGAAACAGGCTGTCTCGAGATGACGCACGCCGACATGGCGCAAAGCTTGCTCACTGTTCTAGACGCGTGTTCCTGCTCGATCCCCCTCGGTGATGACGGGGCGAGCGGGCACGGCGTTGATCGGTCGTTGACCGTTGCCCGATCCGGGCGCATGGTCGGGGAGCCAGACGATTCCCGGGCTGGCAAGACCCGGCAGGCGCGGTATCGGCCGGTCCGGACCTTGCGTTGTTTTGCCGTTCGCCGTTTTTCAACCGTTGGACGGTTACCCGTTGCACGATTATCAGGAGTGTAAGCCGATGAAACTCGCCATTTTCGGTCTGGGGCGCATGGGCGCCAATATGGCGCGGCGCCTGTCGCGCGGTGGCATCACGGTGGTGGCGCACAATCGCAGCCGGGCGCCCATCGACGAGTTGCTGCACGAGGAAGACCACATCGTGCCCGCCTACGAGGAGGCCGACGTCTTCCGCGAACTCGACGGCCCACGCGTGATCTGGTTGATGCTGCCGGCGGGCGCGATCACCAGTCAGGCGATCGAGCGATTGTTGCCGCAGATGAGCCCGGGTGACGTGCTGGTCGACGGGGGCAACTCGCGGTACAGCGAGACCATGGCGCACGCCGAACGGGTCGAGGCGGCCGGGGTGCATTTCCTGGATTGCGGCACCTCCGGCGGTGTCTGGGGCCTGAAGAACGGCTACAGCCTGATGGTGGGCGGCACAAAGGCCGGGTTTGCCCACATCGAGCCCGCGATCCGCGTGCTCGCCCCCAGCCCTGACTCGGGCTGGGGGCATGTCGGGCCGGCCGGCGCCGGGCACTTCACCAAGATGATCCACAACGGCATCGAATACGGGATGATGCAGGCGATGGCCGAGGGGCTGGCCGTGCTGCGCAAGAAATCCGAGTTCGACCTGGACCTCGCGCAGGTAACCGAGTTGTGGCGCGAGGGGTCGGTGGTACAGAGCTGGCTGCTGGATCTCACCGCCGAGGCACTCAAGCAGGAAGGGCAGGGTCTCGAGGCGATCCGCCCGCACGTGGCCGACTCCGGCGAGGGCCGTTGGACGGCCATCGAGGCGATCGATCTGGGCGTGGCCGCGCCGGTCATGACGCTGGCCCTGCAGATGCGTTTTGCCAGCCAAGACGACGAGGGCTACGGCAACCGGGTGCTCGCGATGATGCGCAACGCCTTTGGTGGTCACGTGGTGCAACGCCGGGACGAGTCATGAGCTCGCGGCCGGTGAGTGTGCGAGAACGCGGGAGTGCGGCCCATGCGTAAGGCGATCCGTCGTGAACCGCCGCGTCCGGTCACCATCGTCATCTTCGGTGCGACCGGCAGCCTGTCGCGCAAGAAGCTGTTGCCGGCCTTGTACCAGCTTGAACGGGCCGACCGGCTGGCCGAGGGCAGCCGCATCATCGGCTTCGGTCGGCGTGACTGGGACGATGCCACCTGGCGTGAGGAGGTACGGCGCCTGTGCCTGGCAGGCGAACCGGGCGAGGACGACTGCCCCTCGGACGATTCCATCGAGCGACTGCTCAGCAAGCTGCATTTTCACAACGGCGACTTAAACGACACCGGTTGCTTCGAGGATCTCGCGGACCGGCTGACCCATGCCGAATTTCCCGATTGCGTGGTCTTCTACTTCGCCGTGTCGCCGTCGGCCTTTGGCGCGATCTGCCGCAACCTCGGCGCCTGCGGGCTCACCGACGAGACCCTGGGTTGTCGGCGGGTGGTGATCGAAAAGCCGTTCGGCCACGACATCGACAGCGCCCATGCCCTCGACGGCCTGCTCCATCAGTACTTCGACGAGCACCAGATCTTCCGCATCGACCACTACCTCGGCAAAGGCACGGTACAGAACATCATGGTGATGCGGTTCGCCAACCTGCTGCTCGAGCCGCTGTGGAATCGCAACTACATCGATCACGTCCAGATCTCGCACGCTGAGCAACAGGGTATCGAGGGCCGCGGGGCGTACTACGATTCGGCCGGGGCCCTGCGCGACATGGTCCAGAGCCACCTGATGCAGATGCTGGCGCTGACGGCGATGGAGCCGCCGGCCTCGATGGATGCCGAGGCGGTGCGCGACGAGAAGGTCAAGGTGCTGCGCTGCATCCGCCCGATCTCTCACCGCGGCGTGCATGCGCAGGCCTTCCGGGCGCAGTACTCGCGCGGGATGGTCGACGGGGTCAACGAGCCGGGTTACCTCGACGAACCCGGTGTGGCGGACGATTCGGTAACCGAGACATTCGCCGCGCTCAAGCTCTACATCGACAACTGGCGCTGGCGCGACGTGCCGTTCTACCTGCGCACCGGCAAGCGCATGGCCAAGAGCCATTCCCAGATCTCGATTCGCTTCCGGGAGCCGCCACAGCAGTTGTTCCGCGAAACGCAGGTGGCGAACACCGCGCCCAACTGGCTGTTGATCGGCATCCAGCCCGAGGAGAACTTCCGCTTCGAGATGCAGATCAAGACCGAGGGGCTGGAAATGCGCACCCGCACGGTCCAGATGGACGCCACCTACACCGGGGAGGAACCGGCGAACCTGGACGCCTACGCGACCCTGTTACTCGACGTGATCAACGGCGATCAGACGCTCTTCCTTCGGTATGATGAGGTCTCCTGGGCCTGGCGGGTGGTCGATCCGATCCTGCGCAACTGGGCGGTCGAGCGTGACTACATCCCGACGTACCCCGCGGGCAGCTGGGGGCCGCCGGAGGCCGATCGCCTGTTCGATGCCGACTCGCACCGCTGGCGAAACAACCTCAAGATCCCTGGAGAGGATTGATGCGAAAGGAACGGTATGTCGGCCGGATGAGCCCCATCTGGCAGTTGCTCGAGGTCAAGGCGACCGAACACATGCGCCGCCACCCGAACGACTGGTTCCAGACGGATGGCAACCGGGCGAACCGGCTGTCGGGGCACGCGGCGGGGCTGTCGATCGACTACTCCAAGCAGCGCGTCACCGACGACGTGATCGACGGGCTGCTCGCGCTGGCCGAGGAGCGCGGTGTGCTTGAGCTGCGCGACGACATGTTCAACGGCGTGCACATCAACGGCAGCGAGGACCGCGCCGTGCTGCACGTCGCCCTGCGCAACCGGTCCAATCGACCGATCGTGCTCGACGGTCAGGATGTCATGCCCGAGGTCAACGCTGTCCTCGACCACATGGAAACCTTCGTCGAGTCGGTCCAGTCGGGCCAGTGGAAGGGGTATGCCGGCGACCCGATCACCGACGTGGTGAACATCGGCGTGGGCGGCTCGGACCTGGGTACGCGCATGGTCTGTCGCGCGCTGGGCTCCTATGCCGACCGGGGCATCCGGGTGCATTTCGTCTCCAATATCGCGCCCAGTGATCTGGCCTCCAAGCTCTCGATTCTCGACCCCAAGACCACGCTGTTCGTGGTGGCCTCCAAAAGCTTCGGCACCCAGGAAACGCTCGCCAACGCCCGCTCGGCCCGTCGCTGGTTCCTCGAGAGCGCGCCGGACGAAGAATCCATCAAGAAGCACTTCGTCGCCGTTTCCACCCACACCGAGCGGGTGCGCGAGTTCGGCATCGACCCGGACAACATGTTCCCGATCTGGGACTGGGTCGGGGGGCGCTACTCGCTATGGTCGGCCATCGGCCTGCCGATTGCGCTGTATCTCGGCATGGATCGCTTCAAGCGCCTGCTGGACGGGGCCCATGCCCTGGATGAGCATTTCCGGCTCAACACCGGCCGGGACAATCTGCCGTTGATCCTGGGGCTGATCGACGTCTGGAACGCCGATTTCCTGGGCTCGGATTCGCTGGCGGTCTTCCCGTACGGCACGCGGCTGGGCTTTCTGCCCGCGCACCTGCAACAGGTGATGATGGAATCCAACGGCAAGCGGGTGCGCATCGACGGCCAGCCGGTCGACTCGCACACCAGCGCGGTGCTCTGGGGCGGGCTCGGCACCAACGGGCAGCACGCCTTCTACCAGTTGCTGCATCAGGGCACGCGCCTGATCCCGTCGGACTTCATCAGCGCCATCCGGACCCACTCGCCGATCGGCACGCAACAACGCCAGTTGCTCGCGAACCTGGTCGCGCAGAGCCGGGCGTTGATGCTCGGCCGCACGCAGGAGGAAGTCGAGGCGCAGATGCGTGCCGAGGGTGCCGACGAGGCGACCATCGAACGGATCGCGCCGCACCGCGTCTGCCCGGGTGGCCAGCCGTCGAACACGATCCTCTTCCCGCAGATGACCCCCGAGGCGGTCGGTGCCTTGCTTGCCCTCTACGAACACCGGGTATTCGTCGCCGGCGCGGTCTGGCAGATCGACTCCTTCGACCAGTGGGGCGTGGAGCTCGGCAAGCAGATGGCCAACGAGCTCGAACCCTTCATCGGCAGCCACCAGGAAGACGGGGCGTTCGATGGCTCCACGCGTTGGCTGCTCGACGAGATACGCCAGCACTGGACGCCCGCCCAGAACGGCGAGGACGCCTCCTGATCGAGGTGCCGCACCTCGTGTCCCGGACCGACCGGGGCGCTTGCCCGTCCGGTGTCGCTCGCTTCCGGTAGAATCCGCTCGCAAGTTCGACGCCATCCGACCGGTCCGGTCCGGCGTCGATCGATCGTTTGTATCGAGCTGGGGTAAGCGTGAACATTCTGTATTTCGACTCCTCCACCGAGGCATGCACGGCCGGCGTGCTGGCCGGCGACCGCCTGGTCACGGATTTCGAGGTGGCCCCAAGGGGGCACGCCGAAAAGCTGCTGCCGATGGCCGAGGCCCTGCTGGCGCAAGCCGGGATCGGTTTCGACGACCTGGAGCTGATCGGTTTCGGCCGCGGACCGGGGTCGTTCACGGGGGTGCGTATCGCCACGGCGATGGCGCAGGGCGTGGCGATATCCCGCGACCTGCCCATGGCGGGTGTCTCCTCGCTCGCCTGCCTTGCCGCCGGGGCGTTTCGTCGCCTGAAGGCGGCGGGAGAGGCTGTGGACGACGTGGAAGCCCGGGTCGCCATCGATGCCCGCATGGGTGAGATCTACCGAGCGGCCTACCGGCTGGATGCCGAGGGGCGTCTGATCACCGTGCTCGAGGAGGGTGTGACCGAGCCGGTGTTTCCGCAAGGCGCAGCCGGGCGCATTGTCGCCAGCGGCAGTGGATTCGGTCGGTATCCGTCACTCGGCGAGGGCCGCGAGGTTCTGCGCGTCGAACCGGAGGCGCTACCGCATGCCGAGGACGCAATCGAACTGATCCGGCGCTTGTCCGAGGCGGATTACCTGTCCCCCGACCGCGCCGTGCCGCAATACCTGAGAGACAACGTCGCCGGGCGGTAAATCGGAAAAACGCAGGCAACAAAAAGAAACGCCCCGACCTGACAGGCCGGGGCGTCGTGGTTTGGCAACGGTTACGGGGACGGCTTACTGGATGTTGCCGCAGGCCACGATGGTGCTGCCGTCGTGGATGGCAACCGAATGCGCATCACCCATGAGTGCCTCGGTGGTCAACTCGATGGTGGAAGACGATTCGGTGCCATCGATTGCACTGAGCTCGAACAGCGGGTCTTCGTCGAAGGCCAGCATTTCCGGCGCGCCGTCGCTGTCTTCCGCGTAACGGCACAGGCCGGCGTGAATGCCAGCGGACATGCCGTCGGCGTTCTCGATGGTCAGCTTGACCATCATCTCGCCGTTTTCCGGGATGAACACGGCATTGCCGGAGACGCCCGAACCACCACGCTCGTAGACCGCGGCCTGGTATTGCTCGAAGTCGTTCTCGGCGGCCATGGCCGGCGCGGTCAGGCCCGCCGAGAGTCCAGCGATCGCACTGGCGAGTAGCAATTTCTTCATGCGTTCTCCTTCACTGTGCTTTGGTTGAGAAGATCAACGACGACCGGGAAGACCCCATTGCTCGCGGGGAAGCCCGCCGCGGCCGTGCTCTGATCCGAGCTTAGGACACTTGTTCGCCGTTGCAAGGAAGCGGTCACGCGTGGCCGACGGCTCGTGCGGCCAACCTGTGACCATCGGTCATCCGGTCTATCCCGAGCAGACACCCGGGGAGATCCTCGCTTACCGCCACCGCCGGGGCCCATGGGGCGTGATAACCTCGCGGCGGACTCGGGGTGGCCCGCGCCGTTCACGTCAGGCATTGGGAGACAGTCGATCGAATGAAGCTCTACCTGTTGATTGGATTGGCCGGGGGCTTGGGTGCCATGGCGCGGTACGGCATGACCGCGGCGATCATGCAGTTCGGCGGACGCGCGTTCCCCTGGGGCACGCTGGGCGTGAACGTGATCGGTTCGGGGCTGATGGGATTTCTCGGCGTCTGGCTGCTCACCCGGTGGCAGATGCCGATGGAATACCGTCTGGCCATCCTCACCGGCTTTCTCGGTGCGTTTACCACCATGTCCGCCTTCTCCATCGATACCCTGGCCCTTATGCAACGACAGGCCTGGTTGTGGGCGGGAATGTACGTGGTGTCCACCGTCGTCCTGTGCCTGCTGGCGGCACGGGGTGGCATGTTGGTCGCCGAGCGCCTGGGGAGCTGATCGTGGAGCCGTCCGAGCTCAAGCGGCGCATCCAGGCATGGGCGGATGAGCTGGGCTTTACCGATGCCCGGGTCACCGACACGGACCTGTCGGCCTACGAGGCAGGATTCGAACGCTGGCTGGCCGACGGCCATGCCGGCACGATGGGGTTCTTCGAGCGCCACGGATTGATGCGGTTTCACCCCGAGGAGCTGGTACCCGGAACGCGCCGGGTGCTGATGGTCACCCGCGACTACTTGCCGCCCGAGTCCCTGGGGCCGTCACGCGTGCTGGGCGATCCGTCGCTGGGTTACGTGAGTCGCTACGCGCTGGGACGCGACTACCACAAGCTGGTCAGAAAGCGCCTGGCGCAACTGGCCAAGCGGATCAGCGACACGGTGGGCCCGTTCACCTACCGGGCCTTCTGCGATTCGGCACCGGTCTACGAGACCGGACTGGCCGAACGCGCCGGCATCGGCTGGAAGGGCAAGCATTCGCTGGTGCTGAATCGATCCGGCGGCTCGTGGTTCTTTCTCGGCGCGCTGTTTCTGGACATCGACCTGCCGGTTGACGAGCCGGTCGAGCCCCACTGTGGCTCCTGCACGGCCTGCCTGGACGTGTGTCCGACCGGCGCGATCGTCGCCGATGGGGTGGTGGATGCGCGTCGCTGCATTTCCTACCTGACCATCGAGTCCGCCGAGGACATCCCCGAGGAACTGCGTCCGCTGATGGGCAACCGGATCTATGGCTGCGACGACTGCCAGCTGGTCTGTCCCTGGAACCGCTTCGCACGGCAGACCAACGACGTCGACTTCCACGCCCGCCAGGGGTTGGATGCCCCCGATCTGGTCGACCTGTTCAGCTGGGACGAAGCCACGTTCCTGTCACGCACCGAGGGGTCGGCCATCCGACGCATTGGCTGGCGCCGCTGGCGTCGCAACCTCGCCGTGGCACTGGGCAACCTGCCGACCGGGCATGACCGCATCCCGGCGGCGATTGCGGCCCTGCGCGCCGGCAAGGGCGAGGCGGGGGAGCAGGTCGATCGTCACATTCAATGGGCGTTGGCACGTCTGGGTGCCTCAGGCTGACCGACGCCAAAAACCGGTTCAGGCCCGATCGAGGGAGGAGATGATGTCTCGCTGCTGCTCGCCCTGCGGACCGCGAACGAACAGCGTCGAGATCAATGTCCCGTTCACCGACAACGGTGCGATCACCAGGCCAGCGCGCGTGGCCGCCTTTAGCGCGGTATCCAGGTGCGGTGCCAGGCGTTCGCGGTTCTGCTCGTCGATGCCGAGCGTTTCCAGGCGGGATTGCAACCGGGAGAGCAGTGGCGATTGATCCAGCCCGATCGCCTCGGGGAGGGCGGCCTGCCCGGAGCGGCTCCAGTGGAAGCGTCGTTGCGAAACCGACGCATCGACGTTTTCGTACAAGGCGATCTCCTCGACCTGATCGAACCGGGTGAGCTGGCGGATCGTGTCGCCCAGCTGCCGCCCGGGGGTGGTCGAGCGCTTGGGATTGCCGCTCGCGTGGCAACCGTTCTCGTCCGCGTCGAGTCCGTAATCCGCCGGCAACGGCCACAGCAGGTCGCGGCCGTCATCGTGTTGCACCAGGAGGCGACCGGGATGGTAGAGCGGGATGTCGGCGAATTCGCGGGCATCGACGAGTGACTTCTTCACCGTCACGCGCCAGGCGGCCGTTGGCGATAGATGCAGCTGCTCGGCGATAGCGATGGTCAACCGGCGAATGACGGCGTGGTGCCACCCGAACTCGCTGGCGAAGGCGAGTCGCCGTGCCAGCACCAGGATGGCCTCGTGGTGGGCGCCGAGCGTGGGGATGGTTGCCTCCTCGGCGAGCAGCATGACCGGCAGGTAATAGCGCTCGGTGAGCGCGGTCTCGAGTTCGAGCAGGTCGATGCCGGCCTCGCCGAGGACCGTCGCGAAGGCATGCCCGACGGAAAAACAGCGGTCGAGACTGGCGTCCTCGGCGTCGTTCCGGGTGAAATCGATCAGGCTCTTCCGCGCGATCGCGAGTGCCTGGCGAGCCAGTTCGGGGGCGTCCCGCCACAGGGCCAGTTCGACCAGGTTGTGGAGCAGGGCGGCGACCGAGACCATCTCGTAGTTGGTCTCGCGGCGTTCGATCAGCCAGGCCTCGGTCAGCCGCGCGGCACGCATGGCGCGTGACGAGGCCGCGAGGTAGCCGGCCCGCTGGTCCTCGTCGTCGATGGTGTTTTCGAGGATCGGCAGTGTGGGCAGCTGGTTTCGTGCCCAGTTGCTGCCCAACAGGGACAGGGCGTGCTCGAGATTGTGCGGGGCACTGCGTTCGCGCTGGCGCTGGCCGCTGGCCGCCGCACCGAGGACGAAGCTGGCAGCGGCCGGATCGCGGCGCAGCCAGCCGACCAGACGCGGGAAATCCGGCGACTCGCTCAAGAGCTCGCGGCACATGCCCTGATGAATCGCCCGCCGCACGGGCAGCGGGTGTTCGAGCAGGTACTCGCTCCAGTTCTCGGGCAGGGTCATGCCGGCATCCCCCAATGGTTCCCTCGGCGTCGGCGATCGGACGTCATGCCGTGGCCGTCAACGTCAGATTGCGGGCTTTTCGCTTCCGGTGCAACGACGAGCGTCGGCCATTCCACCGGGGGCGCCCCATCATCGATCCGATCCGCCAGGTTCAGATGCGCTCGGCCATCTCCTTGGCGTTGCCGATGTAGTCGCCCGGCGCCATCGCGGCGAGCCGTTCGCGGGCCTCGAGCGGCAGCTCGTTGATGCCCTGGATGAATGCCCGCATGGCGGGACCGTCCACCCGCTGGCCGCGAGTGAGTGCCTTGAGCTTCTCGTACGGCTTCTCCACGCCGTGGCGTCGCATGACGGTCTGCACCGCTTCACCGAGCACTTCCCAGTTGCCGTCGAGCTCGGCAGCCAGTTGATCGGCGTTGATCTCCAGCTTCGACAGCCCCTTGGCCAGCGAGCGGTAGGCGATCAACGAGTGACCAATGCCCACCCCGAGGGTGCGCAGCACGGTGGAGTCGGTGAGATCCCGCTGCCAGCGGCTGATCGGCAGCTTGCGCGCCAGATGCCCCATGACCGCGTTGCCCACGCCGAGGTTGCCTTCGGCGTTCTCGAAGTCGATCGGGTTGACCTTGTGGGGCATGGTCGAGGAGCCGACCTCGCCCTCGACCAGGCGCTGCTTGAAGTGCCCCAGGGCGATCTGGCCCCAGATGTCGCGGGCGAAATCGATCAGGATGGTGTTGGCGCGCTCGATCGCGTCGAACAGCTCGGCGATGTAGTCGTGCGGCTCGATCTGGATGGTGTAGGCGTTGTGGGTCAGCCCCAGCCCCTCGACAAAGCGCTTGGAGAAGCCCGGCCAGTCGATTTCGGGGTAGGCGGCGAGGTGGGCGTTGAAATTGCCCACCGCGCCGTTGATCTTGCCCATCAGCTTGACGTCGGCGATCTGGGCGCGCTGGCGTTCGAGGCGCGCGACCACGTTGGCGATCTCCTTGCCGATGGTCGACGGCGAGGCCGGCTGGCCGTGGGTGCGCGAGAGCAGGGAGACGGCCGCCCACTCGTGGGCCATTTTGCGCAGCGTGTCGGCAAGCCCGTCGATCTCCGGCAGGACGACGTCCTCGCGCGCCTTGGCGAGCATCAGGCCGTAGGCGAGGTTGTTGATGTCCTCGGAGGTGCAGGCGAAGTGGAAGAACTCGCTGATCGAGGCCAGGCGCGGATGATCGGCGACCTGCTCCTTGAGGAAATACTCGACCGCCTTGACGTCGTGGTTGGTGGTGGCCTCGAATTCCTTGACCCGCATGGCCGACTCGACGCTGAATTCGGAGGCGATCGCGTCGAGCGAGGCACGGTCCTCGTCGTTCAGCGCCGGCACTTCGGCGATCTTCGGTTCGTCGGCCAGTGCCTTGAACCACTCGACTTCCACCAGCACGCGGTACTTGATCAGCGCGTACTCGCTGAAGCACTCGGTCAGCGCTCGGGTGTGGCGGGCGTAACGGCCGTCGAGCGGGGAGACGGCGGTCAGGGCGAAGGCGGCTTGGGCGGAGTCGGTCATGCGCGTTCCTGTAACAGTCGGTCGGTCGAGCCGGGAAGCGGCCCGAATTCAACAGTGATTATGCGATTGGCGGCCGGTGGCGCCAAATGGGCGCCTTGTGCTAGGGAAACTCTGCATGATGCGATGGCATCTCTGGCTCGCGGGTTTGCCCGCAATCAAGGCGCCGGTCCGAAGGCGGGCCCAGGGCGATCACTCGGGCCCGTCGAGGGACGGCAACGCCGAGTGCGGGAAACCCGCGAGCCCCGTCCGGGCGGGCCTCCAAGGGCCCATCTGCGGCGTCGCGGGATTCGTCCGTGAACCCCGCCCTTCGGGCCGGCTCGCGCCGGCCGGATCGGCGTCGTGCCGATCCG